>DDSI01000034.1 GCA_002343335.1 Bacteriovoracaceae bacterium UBA2394 | reverse complement strand
TCACCGACATCGTCATGCCCGGCACGAGTGGAAAGGAACTGCTTCAGCAAATTAAGGCTATCGACGTGAACAAGCCTCGCGTGCTCTTGATGACAGGGTTTACTAAGCTGAGCTTAGAAGAGGCGTATGACTTAGGGGCGGAGGCAGTGCTTAATAAGCCCGTGCCCACTGAAAATCTTTTGGTAGCACTCGAACGCCTTCTCAAAGATGCCCCCTCTGCACTTCCTCGAGGCAAGGAGCGATTTCAGTTTGATGCGAAAGTCGAATTTGAATTTGATAACCGAAAAATTCCGTCGGGAGTTTCAAAGATGGTTAATTTAGGTCGAGGTGGAATGTTTATTCAACTCGAAGGGCCATTTCCGAAAGTTGGAGAGATGATGAACTTTCGCATTACTTTCTATGAACCGGAGTTTGGATCGCTCCGAGGGAAGGCCGTTTGTCGTTGGGTTCGAGATACTCCTACGGAAGAAGTTCCAGCCGGGGTGGGCGTCGAATTTATGGAACTGGATTCCGGTTCTTCATCGACGCTGCTATCGCTCCTCAACAACTTAAAGATTAAGGCTTACATCCCGCGATCTTCAAAGTGATCCTTTGATTAAGCTGCTTCCGCTTCAAGCTGGTAAATTTGGTTCTGCAAATCCTTCTTTTCTGAAGCTTCGACGACTGCTTTCGAAAAATCATTTCGAGCATCGGCGCGACTCAACACTGCCGCATTCTCAGCTTTCTGAGCTTCAGTTCTCTGAAGTGCCGCCAAGAAATTCACACGCTTTTGACTATCTTTATCTTGTAAGTTTTCGAAAAATCGATTTCGAGACTCAGCTTTGGAGATCGCTTGCTCCACTCGACCTTGTTTAAATTCGCCTTCAGCGATTCTCGATCGAATCTGATTAGCATATTCACTTACCGAATTAGACTCAGAAGAATTCGTATTAGATTCCAATCTCTGAGCGAGTAAGGCCTGTTGGATTGCAGAGCTTAAAGAAGNNGCCTTTGCGACTTGAAGCGTCGAAGAAGCATTCACTCGAATCGCGGTGGAGAAGGCTTTTGCTGCAATCGTTGCCATACGCTACGAAAATAGGATCTCAAGAATCGTAGAAATGCCACATTACAAGTTCGGACTAATACAAAAGGATTAGAGTTTCCTCAGCCCAGATGAAAAAGCCTTGGATTTGCGACTACGCAAAAAGGTAGATGCAATTCTTTAAGTAGGAAAAATTTCACTGAACAATTCTGCGCGACTTTTTACGTGGCATTTTCGAAAGATAGCGGCGACATGGACCTTCACCGTATTCTCAGAAGTTTGAGTAACATCTGCGATTTCCTTATTCGGCAAACCCTTAAGAAGAAGTCGGGCGACTTCCACCTCTTTAGCCGTCAGATCATTTCTTGAGAAAAACGACTCGAGCAACGATCCAAAGGAAGCGGAGTCTTTATACAATTTAGAAATAGCAGATTTAAGCTCATCAAACGGCACCGGCTTTTCTAGAAAGTAGCGCGCGCCCTCATTCAATGCGGTTTTGACGGTGGCCATATCCGCGAACCCCGTGACGATGATTGTGGGAATTCCCACCTGATTCGCGGCTCGCAGAACGGCTAAACCAGCCTCGGGATTTCCCGCCATTCTCATATCGGAGATCACACATTTATAAGGAGAGCTCCCCACAAGCAGATTTTTTGCCTCTTGCAGAGACGTCACAATGGTAGATTGATACCCGGACGCCTCCAAAATCATGCAAATTGACTCTGCTAAAATTCGTTCATCATCGACGATTAAGATCACCTTCTAGCTCCTTACATGCAGTTTACCCGAGGCCCCTTCATCATCTCAGATTTTTCTTTGCGCTAATTTGCCTATCCTCTATGACAGAAAGCCATGAAAGCGGAGAAAGCAGTTCTTTTGCTGAGCGGGGGTTTAGATTCTACAACCGCTCTCTATCATCTGCGGGCAATTCAGACGGAAGTGTTTCCGCTTCTCATCCATTACGGCCAGCGCCATTCGAAGGAACTTGCCGCGGCGCGGCGGATTTGCACACGCTTGAATCTAAAGCCTATGCTTGTGGATTTGCGCGCCATCCAACCTTTGATCTCTACAAGCTCTCAGACGAATGAAGCGATTGAAGTTCCCGAAGGACACTACACTGAAGAATCGATGAAGTTAACGGTGGTGCCTAACCGAAACATGGTGATGCTCTCCCTTGCGATCTCTTGGGCGGTTTCCTTAAAGGCCGATCGTGTCGTTTACGCGGCTCATGCGGGCGACCATACAATTTATCCCGATTGCCGTCCGGAATTTATTCAAACGATGAATCAAGCCGCACAGCTTTGCGATTGGCATTCGGTGGAATTGTTTTCTCCCTTTGAAAATTGGACAAAGTCCGACATCGTTCGACGGGGGTTGGAGCTCCGGGTTCCTTACGAAGAAACATGGAGCTGCTACAAAGGACTCGCGCTCCATTGCGGCAAATGCGGAACCTGCGTCGAGCGCAAAGAAGCATTCGCTCTCCTCAATGTTGTGGATCCCACCGTGTACGCAGATGAAATTGAAGAAGAAGGAACGGCCAATCACCATGTCATGGCAACTTGAAAAGAAATTTTCTTTTGAAGCCTCTCATCAACTTCCTCACCATGAAGGAAAATGTCGTCGTCTTCATGGACACTCATGGGTGGGCTGGCTGATTTGTGAAGGCACTCACCTGCAAGAAACGGGATCCAGCAAAGGGATGCTCATTGATTTCGGTGATATGAAGCAGGTCATCGATCCTTTACTCGAAAATTTTTTGGATCACTGGCATCTCAACGAAACTCTTAAAATGGAAAGCCCTACTTCGGAAGAAGTCGCGCGATGGGTCTATCAAAAAATAAAACCCTCCCTTCCATCTTTAGCAGCCGTGCGCATCGAAGAAACGTGCACCGTTCGCTGCGAATACCGACCCTTGGAAAAGTGATGAAGACTTACCGAATTAATGAATGGTTCTTCAGTTTGCAAGGAGAGGGCGTCCGAGCGGGAACTGCTAACTTGTTTCTGCGATTTTCCGGCTGCAATTTGAAGTGCAATAAAGAGGAAATGGGTTTCGATTGTGACACCGAGTTTACGTCCGGCGAGTCATGGACCCTCGATCAAATCGTCAAAAACTTGAAGGAGCTTTCTCCCGATTGCCAATGGGTCATTCTCACCGGCGGTGAACCCAGTCTTCAAGTCGATGACGAACTCATCGATCGTTTGAAAGCAGAAGGCTACAAACTCGCTATAGAAACGAATGGCTTAAGAGCCATCTCTCCCAAAATAGATTGGGTCACGGTTTCACCGAAGGGCGCGGAACATTGCTTGGAGCAAAAAGTAGCGCATGAGGTAAAGTATGTGCGTTCTTACGGGATGGGTATTCCAAAACCCACCGTCGTAGCGGAACACTATTTGATCAGCCCCGCTTTTGAAGCAGATGAATTACCCTCTAAAAATCTGAAGTGGTGCCTGGATTTGGTGAAAAAAAATCCGCCGTGGCGACTTTCCCTACAACAACACAAATTTTTGAACATTCGCTAACCCGGATCCTTCAGCAGATGAACGACGAAATTTCCCTCGGTGCTTCGACGCAATACTTGAAGCGAAGGAAACTGCTTTAATAGATTTTCAAGTGCATCTTCATCAAAGACGTGAATTATCGGATTCAAAATAGCATCCGCAATTCCAAAGGAATTACTCAGATCGCCTGTTCGTTCCGAATGATCAAGTTGAGTCCGCACATGAGTTACGACATCCGAAATGTTTTTTATTCCCGCTCGCACAATCTCGGCCCGCAGATTTTCTATTTTTTCCCGAGCTTTCCGAGAATACAACATGAGTCGAAGGACCCCCCCCGGCCTTAGCGCTCGCTCCAATTTCTCCAAACCTTTCTGGGGAGAAAAGGTGTGATGCAATACTCCAAAGCAATCGATCGCATCAAAGGCATCCACATATCGAGCTTCCATGAGATCCTCACATCTCAGGCAAACATTATGAGTTCCGAAAAGTCTTAAGCGCTTTAGAGCAATGTCCAAAGAGGCTTGAGAGAGATCCGTGGCTAAAATTCGGAGCCGAGGATTTCGTCGGCCAAACATCTGAGGCGCAACCGTTCCACATCCCACCACCCAAAGATCTCGAGCAACACGTTTTAATCCCCAATTTGCTATGTCGACGGATTGAAGTGCACTCCAAGAGCCAAGCGCATACCAAGGATATTGAGGATAAGGGAATCGCTCATAATGCTCTGCTACCTCAAGATGATAGGGCGAAATCATTTGAGTAACATACCCTCCGTCATCATGTGGCGAATGGATCGGAATGCGGAATTATAAGCGGTAATGATCGAACCGCCCTGCTTTCCCACCGCAAGATCCCCAATGAGGTAGAGGCCGCGTTGGTTCGTCTCGCCGCTCGGCCCGAGCTTGGGCCAATTGTCCACGCAGTCCACTCCCGCCATCTTTAAGAAGTTAATCGGAGTAGTTCCCCCAATCGCATAGAGAACCTTATCAAACCTTTCCGCTGGGAATTTATTCTCATCCACAAAAATCGCCTTTGGCTTTCCCTCTTCCTCGCCAACCTCCTTCACGTCACACTCCATGCGAACGCGAATTTTATTCTGCTGACGAAGATTCTCCAGTGCGGATCTATTTTGATCCATCATGCGGGCGAATTCTTTTCCCCGATAGGCCAAGGTCACCTCATTTCCCTCTTCCGCCAAAATTTGACAGTACTCCGAAGACGTGTCCCCTCCACCCACGACCAGAATCTTACAATGAGTGACGGGCTGGCTGGTAAGGTCGTAGAGAATATGGTCACGAAGGGATCCGGGGATTTTGTAACTCGGCTTGTTGGGTCTGCCTAAAATTCCAATTCCTATGGCGACAAGGTCTGCCGTGAGAGTCTGCTGACCCACTCCTAATTGAAAGCGCCCCCCATGCGGCTGAACCTTAAAAACTTCGGCATTCAGTTGCAGCGGCACTTGGTGCTCTCGAACGAGATCTTCAAAATAAGTGAGCGTTTCAGGCTTGGTAAGATCGGAAAATACTTTGAGGAAGCCCTCGGTTTGTGTTGGCAATCCTTTATAATTGGCAATCGTCATTTTTTTATCAGGATAAAATCTCCGGATAGCTTCGGCTACGTTGGGGCCTTTCTCAAAAACCGCGACGTCTTCTCTTCGGCCTCCCGCCTGGAAGTATTCAATGGCCATCGCCAGCCCCGCCGGGCCTCCCCCAATGATTGCCAATTTTAGATGGGTGGGTGCTGCCACGGGATCACTCTTCCCGGGAATTATGGGTGCGATCAACGCAATTCGATGTTAACTTCACCGGATGGAAATTTTAGTATTTGGAGCGGGATACGTTGGTCTTGTGACAGGTGCAGGTCTTGCATCTTCTGGCAATCACGTGGTGATTGCAGATCTGGATCAAAATAAAATCAATAGTCTGCGCAATGGGGAAATTCCATTTTACGAGCCTCAGCTATCGGATTTGGTAGGTCGAGCGCGAAAACGTAACAACATCTCTTTTACGACGGTGGGAAGTCCGGAATATCAGAAGGCTCTTCAAGAATCGGAATTCTACTTTATCGCGGTAGGAACTCCCGAGCTTCCAAATGGTCATGCCGATATGAGAGCAGTTTTTTCCGTCGTCGAAACCTTATCGAAATTGAAGGGCGATCTTTCCGATAAAATCGTAGTAGTAAAGAGCACCGTTCCCGTGGGAACCGGGGATCAGATTGAAGAAGCATTTCGAAAGAAGCGCAAAAATCCCAAGGTCGTGTCGAATCCGGAGTTTTTAAAGCAAGGAAATGCCGTTCAAGATTTCTTGAAACCCGAACGCGTGATTATCGGAACCGATGATCCAGGAGCGAGAGCGCAACTCAATTTTCTTTATAAACCTTTCATGATGAAACGCGAGCGCGTCGTGTGTATGTCGCGACGCTCAGCGGAACTTGTGAAATATGCATGCAACACTTTCTTGGCGACGAAGATTTCCTTCATCAACGAAATGGCCAATCTGTGTGAAACTCTGGGGGCAGACATCCGAGAAGTACGCGATGGGATGATCACGGATTCACGAATTGGCGACCAGTTTTTGTTTCCAGGTGTCGGATTTGGTGGAAGCTGCTTTCCAAAAGACGTGCAATCTCTGATCGCCCAAGGAAAAGAAGCGGGCCTAAAGCTTCAACTTCCTTTGGCCACGCGTGAAGTAAATCAGTCTCAAAAATTGTGGGCATTTGAGAAATTGAAAACCGCATTGGGCGATAATCTAGCCAAAAAGAAAATTGCCATTTGGGGATTATCCTTCAAGCCCAATACGGACGATCTGCGAGAAGCGCCGTCAGTCACGATGATTGAAAAGCTGATCGGGTCTAAAGCGACGATTCAGGCCTATGATCCTGTGGCTATGCCGCACACCAGAAACGTTTTGAAGGGTTTGATCAGTCAGGGAAACTTAAAACTGTTTGAAGATGCCTACGATTGTCTTCAAGGATGTGACGCTCTCGTCATCATGACCGAGTGGCAGGAGTTTCGAACGCCTAACTTTAAAAAAATTAAAGCCTCGCTAAGAAATGCTCTCATTATCGACGGACGAAATATCTACGATCCTGAGATCATGAGCCAATATGGCTTTGACTACTATCGAGTAGGAATGGGCAGGGCCGGAGCGGATGTGGCTAAGAAAAAACTGCGCATGCGAGCGGTGTAAGTACCTTAGACGGGCGTTGCGCTTTCAGTGCTGACTGACGACGCCCATCAATTCCATTCGCTCGATTTCATCGACGATCGGTTGAATTTTTGCTCGATCATTCTCTAGAAACTCGAAGCCATAGTAATAAACAATTTTTCCCTGAAGATCGATTTCTCGACGATAGAGAGCCAAGCCCTGAATTGTTTCGCGCCCTTTGATGATGCCTTCGAATTCAAATTGAAAGGTAATTTTCCTCTTCTCCGAAGTTCCAGAGGGTTCTAGTCGAGCATCTGGCTCCATTAAATAAATGCCACAACCTCCTGCTGAAAGCGAAACGAGAGGATAGGGCTCTTTGCGTCCCGCCACGTACACCTTCAGTTCACTTACTTGAGAAACCGTAAATCGACTGGAGGATCGCGTCCAAGAAGTCACAATACCTTCCCCGGATTCATAATTCCCTCTGGATCAAAAACTTCCTTCAACTTCCTCATGATCTCAATTTCTTCAATCGAGCGGGAGAGGGGGAGTAAAGATTTTTTGAGAAGACCGATGCCGTGCTCCGCACTTACGCTTCCCTCAAAACTAGCTAGAAGATTAAAAAGAGGTTCACTACTGCGATCACACTCTTTCTTAAATTCTTCGGCGCTTTGCCCAGTGCCCTGCGGCAAAAGATTGATATGCAGGTTTCCATCCCCTATGTGACCGAACCAAACCACTTCGAGAGTTGAGGAAATTCTTTCCAGTTCTTCTTCTGCCTGCCTTATGAACTCAGGGACTTTAGAAACTCTCACGGAGATATCTGCCTTAAATGGACGATACGAAGAAAGAGATTCTGAAATCCTCTCTCGATAAGACCAAAAACTTTTAAACTGAGTTTCGTTTTGGCTGAGCGCTCCTTCGGAAACGATTCCCGCCCCTTGCAGTTTTTCGAATTCATCAAGCGCTCGATCCACCGCCGCATCCGAGTCCTTCTCGAATTCAATGAGCAAATAAAACGACGTTGAATTTTTGAAGGGGGCCGCGAGTTCCGGAGCAGCCCTCAAGACATACTGAAGGGCTTTATCCGTGAAAAATTCGAACGCCGTTACGGAAAGAGCGGATTGGAAACGCTTTAGCACTTCTATGGATTGCGAAAGATCCATAATTCCAAGGAGCAAGACTTGCGGTTCCTTTGGCGGATTGGTGATGCGAAGAGAAGCCTCGGTGATAAACCCCAAAATGCCTTCGCTGCCCACAAACAGATGTCGCAAGTCTAAGCCGGCATTATTTTTAATCAGGTCGCGATTTAGCTTCAAAATTTGTCCGGCGCCCGTCACTACTTCCAAACTCAAAACCCATTCGCGAATCATCCCGTACCGAACCACGTTTACGCCGCCCGCATTGGTCGCGATATTTCCACCAATATGACTCGATCCGCGAGAGGCGAAGTCGACCGGAAAATAAAAGCCGGCATCTCGCACATGATTCTGCAGCGCCTCAGTTACAACGCCAGCCTGACATCGCACAAATCGATCGTAAGCGTTCAGTTCTAAAATTTGGTTCATGCGGTCCATGGAGACCACGAGCTCTCCTCGAGAGGCCACCGCACCCCCCGCTAATCCCGTTCGCCCACCAGAAGGCACAAGCCACATGCGATTGGCCATCGCCCACTGCACGATTCGCTGCACATCCGCAGTCGATTCTGGAAAGGCCACCGCCTTCGCCGACGGCGCATGCACGCGCGTCCAATCGCGTCCATAGACGATACAAGTTTCAGTATCTTTTTTTAATTGATCCGGTCTCAGGCCAATTTGAGTGGGATCCCCGCTCATGCTGAATGCAGCGCCTCAAGGTATTTCTCAGCGTCCATCGCGGCTCGACATCCACTGCCCGAAGCCGTGATCGCCTGTCGGTATCGAAAGTCGTGAACGTCTCCTGCACTAAAGACTCCCGCCACATTGGTCTCCGTGGATTCAGATTTCACTTTCAGATAGCCGGTATCATGCATGTCGAGCTGGCCCTCAAAAATGCTCGTATTCGGCACATGGCCAATCGCCACAAAGACCCCCTTCACTTTGAGCTCTTGAGAAGCCTTGGTCTTTAGATTTCGAATCAAAACCGAATCGACATCTTTCTCGCCGCGAATTTCTTCAATCGCGCTATCGGTGATGAATTGAATCTTGGGATTTTTCTGAGCACGCTCGATCATAATCTTCGACGCTCGAAAGGTGTCTCGACGATGAATGATTGTCACTTTGCTG
Source organism: Bacteriovoracaceae bacterium UBA2394 (assembly GCA_002343335.1). Lineage (GTDB taxonomy): Bacteria > Bdellovibrionota > UBA2394 > UBA2394 > UBA2394 > UBA2394. The sequence continues at coordinate 415 of DDSI01000034.1, read as the reverse complement.
CAGAAACGAGTGAGAAAGTTCGCTTCCTCCATGGCTGAATCTCCGCCTCCGACGACGACCACGTCCATATTTCTATAAAAGGCTCCATCGCAAGTCGCACAACTTGTTACCCCTCGACCTTTAAATTTATTCTCGGACTCGATTCCGAGCCACTTGGCTGAAGCTCCCGATGCCACGATCACAGAATCCGCCGCCAACTCCTCGCTCTCGACCCATAATTTCAAAGGGCGCTTCGAGAAATCAACCTTCGTGACCCGACCCAACTTATAAGTGGCTCCAAATCGTTCCGCCTGCTTTCGAAACTTCTCCATAAGCTCCGGACCCATGATTCCCTCCGGAAACCCTGGGAAATTCTCCACCTCGGAGGTGAGCGTGAGTTGTCCACCAGGCTCCATTCCCTCAATGACGAGTGGCG
>DDSI01000180.1 GCA_002343335.1 Bacteriovoracaceae bacterium UBA2394 | reverse complement strand
AGTTCTAGGTATTCTTTCGTTAGGTCTCGCGTTTTTTGTTGCATCTTGTGGTGGCGGCGGAGGGGGAAGCAATTTGGCCAATGCCGTGATTTCGTCTCCCTTTGCAGTATCGACGAGCACCACGACTTCTCTTTCTGTGAAAGGCGATCGCGTTTTGATGGCCACGCCTACGTTTGAATCTCGATCCGAGGAAATGGAGCGTCTGCTCAATGAGACGAGCAATGCCGATAATTGTAAGTTCGTCATCGATCTCGCCAGAGAATTGCCCTATGCGAATTGCTACGGCCCGAAAGTGAAATACACCGGAGGTGGTGCTCCAAATCCGCTTCCTGTAGGCGATACCGGATTTTGGAATAGCACTGACACGGAAACCGGCGAAGCGTGCGCTGCGGCTCAAGTGACTAAGTTGGTAAATAACCAAGTGAACGGCGCCTATTTTGCGCAAGCGATGGGAGCCACCGTAAAATGCTACGCGCAGTCGACCGCCGCTCTTGGGCTTCCTACAACAGTGGGCGACGCGAAGAACTTTACGGCAGATCAATTGTCGGATGTGGGCTTTACCGATGCCAATGGAAACTCCGTTTCATTGACGGGAGGCTCAGCCACCGTTGAAGGAGTCGCCAATGCCGCCGGAGATGTGGGTGTGAAAGTGACGGTATCGGGAGGCACGGTTTCTTACGAAGGTGTGAATTATCCTTTCACCGTTCGACTTTGGTATGTGGAGGAATCCGATGGGGGCTTTGGAGGAAAGGCAAATTACATTCTTCGAGATGCCGCTCGAAATGAGGGCAATTGCAACCCGCCGACGGGAGTTTCACCTTCAGGCTCACTCGTTTTCTCGCGGGCGGACTCGAGCAGCAACGTGAAGGTGATGCTCAACCACGCGGATGTCTGCGGAACAACCTACGATATTTTTTCGAGTCGCGATGATCTATTTGTCTGCGACGAACATGATGGAGGAGCTGAACCGGGATGGGGAGCGAACTGGAATTATCTAAACTTCGAATATAATCCGAGCAATCTCGTAGGAACTTATTCCTATGCGTGGCAAGCGGGGCGTGGAGACGGAAATACGCGTGTGTTTGATGCAATCATTTCCGATTCAGATTCCGGCGTAGGCTATTTTGGATTTGGTCCCGACGTCGCCGACAGCACGGGCGCTTGTACTGCTCGAAATAGCAATTTGGGAAAAATTACCGGAATGATTTGCAATTGGTCGGGTCCGGGAAATGACCACAATACCATCAACACAAATCAATATGTGCAGCAGCAAACATTGCAAAAGACGGCCGGAAAGTGGACCGTGGCCTCGGAAAAAATAAAATACGTGCTTTCGAATGATTGCACGAACGTCGGAGGAATTGGAGAGCCTTATAGTGCCGTGAAATTGGACGGCGACGCGATCGGTCTGCTCAACTGGACGCTTGATTCCGATGTCAATGCGTCGGCCCCTCGACAGGATTTGGATTCGCTTACCAACTATCAAAGCGCATTTTCGATCCCTGCCGAACCTACTTTCTAAACGTATTCGGTCTTTGCAAGAGGGAGCGCGTGGGAACTTTCGCGCGTTCCCACACGGCGGTGAGAAAACTCGCATAGCTCCACGTGAGATGCTCTGCGCCCTGCATAAATCCACTGTCTCTGTTAAATTGTTCGCTCATGAAACCATTTTGTTGATCCATGTGCATTCGTACTCGGAGCAAAAATGAATCTCCCGCTTTACGCAGTCCCGTAAGGATTTTATTAAAATCTTCGCAGCCCTTCTCGATTTTGGTTCCCACTACGAACGAAGCATCTTCAGCCACATATTGAAGCAGGGGATAGTTCCATTCGCTCACCAAAATTCCAGGAGCCTTCTCCCATAAATTCGCGAGGCGAAAGTAATATTGCGCAAAAGCAAGAGTAGTAAGGAACCATGGATTGCCGGAGCCATTTGTTTGATAACCGTCGTAGCGATCCTCAGGATAGCGACCGATGCCAATTCCAGGATAATCGTTCAAGCGATTGACGGAGTAGAGATTATAGAAAGCGCGTTGAAGTGAAAACGCAGTGGACACTACTTGATCGCTGGTAGGCGCAAAAAAGGGATCGCCCACTTCGCCTTGCAACACTCCAAGGATGACGGACGTGTCGAGACCCGAGGTCTTGACAGCATGTCCAGCCATGACGTCCAAATTGGCGATCAAAATTCGTCGCTCTGGGTTCCAATGTCGCAGCAACTCGCGAGAAAGCGTCAGGGCATTGAGTCGATACCATTCTGCAGTTTGCGTATCGCCAAGCAATTCCGCAAGTCTGGCGCCTTCGAGAAGCGCTCGTCGCTGCACCATGCGCGTATGAAAGTGACGCCCTTTCACTTCTTCCCAAAGATCAAAGTCTGGCTCATTCCATCGACTCGCCACGTAATCGAGATCCGCTTTGATGACAGTACGAGAGGGGCTTTGCCCATCGTAAAGATATTCGCGGACGAAATTGATACGCCCCTCGGCGATCAGCGTCGCGGCCCAGTGGAGGAAGGTCAGAGCGCGGAGTGCAGGTCCGTCGTTCTGGGGGCGGCCCCAAGGTCCGGTAAAGGCAGAGCCATCGACGTTAAATTTAGGTTCACCGACGCCGCCACTAGGATTGGGGGTGAGTTGATTAGCATGAGAAAAATTTAAATAATTTCGGAGGAGAGAAGTCGTATAGTTTTTTTGCTCAGGCGTTTTAGAGTTAGCATAGCCACTCACAAAAATTTGCATCACCAACGCGGCGTCTCTCGTCCAATGAAACCAATAATCCGGATTTACTCGAGAGGGAGAAGCGACCACGGCGCCCGGCGCGGATCCCTCCGGATGAATATTTTTTATAAGTAGGGAGATCGAGCGCTGCGATTGCATTCGAATCCATGGTTCTATATCTCCGTTAAAAAACTGAAGGCTTTGAATACTCGCCTGAACAGGTAGTTGGGCCCCCATGAAACCCATCGTGGCCCAGGTCAGTAGCACTGGCTTTATAAGCCGTCCGTAAAGTCGCTGCATCTTTTCCCCTCCGTGAACCTCCCTAGAATGCCCAAGGCGAAATCTAAATGGCAAGAAAAGTTCGATGCAGCGCGCTAAACTTGATCGATGAATTGAAGTGATGGGAGCGTTCGCTGAATAAATCGAAGGACGGCCGGATCTTGAGGCCGCAGACAGAGAATTTTCACGGCTGAAACTTTGAAGGGAGTGCGAAACTTTCCTTTGAGTAGAGCGTTTAAGCCAACGAGTTGCTTATAATCTTTAGGACGTTGAACAATGGCTGTCCTTGGATCCATATGCAGACTCTCCGTAATTTCGAAGACTTCATATTGTCCGCTTGGATTTGTAACGAGTAGATCGAGTTCCACGAGAGGCCTCTGATCTTCGGCGTTTCGTATCACAAACTCCTTCTGAATAATGGAATAACCTTTCGCTTCCAATTGTTCCGCGACGCTACGAATGGAGGCCGATGAAGCATCTAGCTCTTTTATATTCGGAGGACAGAGGACGCTCACTATGAAATGAAATGCGATGACGGTCGTGGTCAAATTCATAGAGCGCTATGAATGCCACTTTAAATTAAAATGTCAATTCCACGCGTGAGCTTGATCAAACAATGCGCGAGCTCGAGGATTCTGCGGTTCATCCTGCAGAACGGAGTAAGCCATTTCTTTTGCTTTCGTCGATTGACCGAGATGCGAGAGCAAAATTGCAAGATCAACTTTTGCTTCATTAAAAAATGGCAATATTTCGAGAGCGCGCTCAAAGGCCACAACGGCATCTTTTGTTTTTCCAATCTGAGCGAGACACTGACCCTTTGCGCGAAATGCCATGTAAGAATTTGGAAGAATTTTTAAACAATGGTCAAAGGCGAAAAGAGCTGCTGCGTAATCATTTTGAGTCATGCGACTCGCGCCCAGGTTCAACCAGGCATCGTGATAGGTGGGATCCAGTTTCAAGCAGTCTTTGAGAATGGCTTCACCCTCCGCACATTTTCCCTGCAACACTTTGGCGTAACCCCAGTTGCTTAAAATTTGTGGTTTTCTGGGATGGGCAGCGTTGGCGCGCTCAAAATAAGCAATGGCTTCATCCCATTTTTGTGCATTGAAAAGTTCATTAGCAACTTCAAAGAGCACGTACCAATTCTCTGGATTGGAATCGAGTTCCTCGCGAAGGAGCTTCGAGTACATCGTGTCCTTTCCCTTTTCTTGAACGGCCGCATCATTTTGTCCGTAATGATGAAAGGGGATGTTGAGCGCGGGAGGAACGGGCGAAATTCCATTCTCCCAACCAGGTAAGGTCGGCTCCACGGTCTCGTGAATTCGGCCGACAAATTTCACGCCAGGAAGTCGGCGGAAGAGACGAATGTTGGGATACTCAATGTAGCCGCGATAATTTTTTTCCTGCTCCGGATACTCGCCGGTGCAAGGACGAAATGATTGAAGCATGATTCGATTGGCGTCGTTGGTGTAGGCACGGGACCAACATTGATAGGCCACTTTGTCGGTCTTTGTGAGAGCGACGAGACGATCAAAATCGCGGGGATCTAAGCGCTCATCGGGATCAATTTTTAAAATCCAGTCGCCTGTTGCATGTTGCAAACTCATGTTTCGAGCTTTTGCGAAATCCCCCGGCCACGGCGCTTCAAAGACCTTTGCGCCCGATTGTTTTGCAATCTCCACCGTTCGATCGGTTGAGCCAGTATCCAAAACAATAAATTCACCGACAATGGGCCTCAAATGGGAAATGCATTCGCCCAACCACTTCTCTTCATTTTTTGTAATAAAACAGACTGATATCACATCTTATTGTGATTCATCCTTGTGCCATGGGGCAATGAACTCGACGAGCGACGCAGCGCCCCGCTGCGAATTAAGTTGCGTCATCGCCATAATTTGCTAACTCAATGCTCCATAACAAAGGGGTGTCGCTTGGTAAGGGTTTTGGTTTGGGTCTTCAGTTTCATTTCCATTCTTCAATTTGGGATTCAGGTTCCCACCTATGCGCAGTCTGCGAGTGCAGCGGATGAGCGATTTTCGGATGAGGCCACAGAGGCCTTTTTACGGCGGATGGGATTTGAAGATTATTCCAAAATAATCGCTAACAATTTAGCGAACCAAGTCACGGCCGGTCTGCCGGACGCTCCTCGAGAAGTGTTGGAGGACAATCAAAAGCGCTACGAAGTCGTAAATGCAGCTCGCAGAGTGGCGCTTCGACTGGCGAAGATTTTAAGATCAGACACTATAAGCGCCGAGCGCAAAGTGGAAAGAGATGCTCAGTTATGTGAACTCGTTGCGCGGGCCATTGGACTTCAGCCGACCAATGGCGATGTAGAATTTCCGCCTTATATCGACAATATCGAAGATGAAGATAAACGCACCGAAGCCCGAATGAATTACGTCGGGCGCATTGTGACGAAAGAAATCTTACTTCAAAGTAAGGCGACAACCTCCAACTTCATTAAAGTTTTGTACGGAGAAGAGAAGGCGAGAGATTTTCTGAATGGACTTTATGAAGGGGGAGATTTTTCGGAAGCTGACAAAGAATTTGGCAAAGAACTCTTAGAGCTTGAAGCCGACATTCAGCACCTGATTACCTTTATGTGGCTCGATTCCACCTTGGGCCAAACGCGTTACGTGGGCCGTGCCATGGCCCTTGTAATGGCTCGCTACGCAATCTTAAAAGAAGATAAAAAACTGATGAAGACGCTGGAAGATGCGGTCGCACTCCATGGTCACGACTTGGATAACTTTATTACAAACAAAGCCAAGATGAAGGATGTGAACTATAATGAAGTGACGATCGAACTTAAAAATGGAGATCGCATTTTCGAACGAACGCGAGAAAAAGAAGCGGCGCAAATTACGGCTGCGGCAATTCCTCACTACACGCGTTGGTTTTTTGCCTACCGTCACGGGTTGATTGGCCCACTTCGCGCAATGGCTTATCCCATTGGGGAGGACATCGCTCCCAAATATTTAACGACGTTTCAATCCATTCGTCTTTGGGCCGCGACGAGAAGAACGACGACTCGTGGAGTATCGCACATTGGGGCGGCATGGGTTCCTGAGGATGTAGAAACGGGACTAAAAACGGCTTGGGCACTTGATAACTACCCGGGCGGAATCCGACTTGGCGGGATTATGGATGCATTCTCACAACCCGGAGTGTTTATGAGCTTTGCGATGGCGAGAGACGATGCCTATAAGCTTTGGGATCTGGCCCATGCCCAAATTGAGAAGCGAAAAGAGATCGATCCCGATGGCTATGTGGAAGCACTTTGGGAATCTGATTTGAAAACTCTGGATTCCAAAGGAAGAATTAAATCGGGCAAGAAGGCAAAGTGGCCGACGCTGATTTCAAGAGAAGAGTTCGTGCGTCTTCATTCGATTCCCCGGGAACGAGCGGAGGAGTGGTACGCCGAAATCATGAAGCGGGCGATGGATCATATTCGCATCACCTTCATGACGGAAATGGGCGTCAATTTCGCCTACGGCTTTGGAGATAAGCCTTTTGAAACTTATTGTTCTCTTACCTACTTACTTTCAGTGATGCAGACGGCAGGTTTTGATATTCAGAAAAGACCCGATCAATTTCGGCCTTCGGTTTGGTTGCTCGCGCAATTCTCTCATACAGCTCTTGGCAAAAAGATTGGCGCTCTGAAGGCCTTTCGAGATTTAGATACTGATCAGCGTATCGTTTCTCCAAGCGGGTTGGCGGCGTCTCCGACGATTGGGATCTACGAATATGTTCGCTTTCCGAAGATGGATCAGTTCGAACAGGCTCGTTCTCTTTCACGATCGGTTGTGCTTCCGCTTTCGGATGCACTCGCCAAAAACTGGGTTGAGAGCTCAAGAATTTTGAGAGCGCGCGTGGGCGAGCTCGGCGGCGAGCAGGAAGTGCGAGTGGGGCAAGATGAAGAGGAGCTGTTTGAAACAACCATTCGTCAAATGGCGGGGAATTCCGAAAAGAGATTGAAATCGGATCGGGCCGGTGTGGCCTCAGGAGGTAGAGGACCTCGATCTTTCTTGGATCGCTGTGTGGATCAAATCGCAAGTCTGCCCGATCATCTCCGAGGTCGTCCTAACGATAAGCGAAAGACGAAAGCGAACTAACGCCTTCTGAAATTTATTTAAGCAGCTCCGGCATGCGTCGCTCGATATCAGCAAGGATTACTTCTAATCGAAAGAGCACGCCTCTCAGTTCTCGGGCGTTGATGAGCGGTGATAATTTCTCGCGAGCCGATCCCCGCATTTCCAAAAGTACTTTTACGATTTTTGGAGAATATTTTTTAGGCAAAATGGAGCCGAGCATTTGCGGGGTGATATTTCTGGCGATGGGATGAATAAATGTCTGATCGGGGTCGAAAACATTTAAGTTTCCCGCAGCGTCCAAAATTTGTCCTGAGCCATTCGGTAAATCATCATTGGCGATGATGAAGCTATAGACCTGCGCGAACATAAAAGATTCGTTGTTCGGGTAATCTTCATAGCGAATAGCCTCGTTCGACTTTTCTTCCCCCTCTACCCAATCGATGAGAATTCCAGGCAGCCCATCACAGCGAACAAGTTCCATATTTGGCGCATAAGGAAAATCTCGAAAGTAATGTCGGTAAATTTCCGCTGCAACATAGGCTAAGCGCGAACTCGTAGAACGAAATAGTCCATTCATGTGCGAGGGATCGTCATTGGGCATTGCGACAGCTGCACGAAAGGCCTTTCGAGTCCCATTGATCCAAACCTCGCTTACATAATTCTCTCCATATTTATTGTCGCCTAGGGATCTCCAAGGACGCTCACTTTTTACCTCTCGAAGTTGTTTGGATTGAAGGAGTTGATCCCAGTAAGCGTCCGCACGGTCGGAGTCGGCTGAGTCGCCTTCTGATTGTTTAGGCGAGAGCGCAAAGGGATTTGCTTCATCCTGCTCGGTGAATCGGTGGAGCGCGATCGCCGCTGCCGGGAGGACGCGATTCGGTTCGATTTCAATCTTTGCGGTGGAGGCTAAATTCATGAGAGATGCCCAGTAATCCTGACGAGAAAGCATCGGAGCGATTTCAGATTTCGCGTTAAAATATTGAGCGACAAAAAAAGGAATCCAATCTTTGCAAGACTTTGCAGATACTTCACTGCTGTCAAAGGCAAGGATGAGCGATGAAGTTATCCATATAACAGACACTGATTTTTGGAGAGCGAATCCCTTCATAAACCCCTTCGTGCAGGAGTTCTTTAGCATAAAAGCCCGGGAAGTTTGAAGTACTGGAAACTATTTGTCATTTTGAGCCTTCCACGCATTGACTGGGGGGACGCCTGCATCAAATAATTGAGCCTATGTCAGCAACCTGGATTTGGCTCATCGTCGCACTCGTTTGCATTGTCATTGAAGTGGGAACCGCTACTTTTACCTTTTTGTTTTTCGGAGTGGGGGCCCTTGTCGTGGTGGCATGCAGAGTAGTGGGTTTAGATTCCTGGATGTATGAGTCCATTGTATTCGGAGTAATCTCGGTCTTAAGCTTAGCCCTCTTAAGAGGTAAACTCGTTGCCGCCCTTCAGACTTATTCAAAGGATTTTAAAAGCGATGTGGATCAAGAGATTACGGTTGGCGCCGCGATTGCGCCGAAGTCGGAGGGCTCTGTGGAGTACCAGGGGAGTCAGTGGACGGCGGTGAATGAGTCCGACTTGCCCATCGCAAGTGGATCTAAGGCACGCATCGTTCGAATTTCGGGCGTGAAGCTTTTCTTAGAGCCCAAGATTCGTTAATTGTTCAAACAATAGAAAGAGGAATGCATGGAAGACTTTAGTTCAATTGTCGCAATTATTTTTGTTGTTTTGGCCGTCATATTTGTCTTTCGAACGGTGCGAATCGTTCCACAACAAGTGGCATACGTCGTCGAGCGACTAGGGCGATATCATCGGACCCTTTCGGCGGGCCTTCATTTTGTCGTCCCTTTCTTCGATCGGGTCGCCTATCGACATACGTTGAAGGAAATCGTGCTCGATATTCCGGAGCAGGTTTGTATTACGAAGGACAACGTCCAGGTGAATGTGGATGGGATTCTATTCTTTCGCGTGATGGATGCCGAAAAGGCTTCCTACGGTGTTTCGAATTACACGGTGGGTTTGATGCAATTAGCGCAAACCACGCTTCGATCGGAAGTGGGAAAAATCGATTTGGATCGCACCTTTGAAGAGCGAGAAAAGATCAATGGATCCGTGGTCATGGCTATCGATAAGGCTTCCGATCCATGGGGTGTGAAAGTTCTTCGATATGAAATTAAATCGATCAACCCTCCGCGGGAAGTTCTGGCTTCCATGGAAAAGCAAATGAAGGCTGAGCGGGAAAAGAGAGCTCAAATTTTGGAATCAGAAGGAGATCGCGATTCGAAGATCAATCGCGCGGAAGGTCAGAAACAAGAGACTATCAAACATTCTGAAGCTCAGAAGCAACGGCAAATCAATGAAGCCGAAGGACAAGCTTCTGCTATTTTCTTGGTCGCGGAAGCTACAGGTAAAGGGATCGAGCGGGTGGCGAAGGCGTTTACTTCTCCGGGCGGTATGGATGCTGCGCAGTTGAAGATTGCTGAAGAGTATTTGAAACAGTTCGGAATGCTTGCACGCGAGAATAATACGATGATTATTCCCACGAATCTCACCGATGTCGCCGGAATGATTTCCACGGCGATGAATGTCATTACCCATTCGAACAAAAAAGATAGGCCTGTTTAATCGGGCCTTGCCTCGTCCCCATGAACCTGCCAGATTTTCTCCTCAACAGGGTTTTTTGGGGGTTTACGGGTGGTTCGAAAATGGTGGGCGAGCATTCTTTTGGGGGCTTTGCTCAGTTTATATAGTCCGCTGGGTTTTTCCGACGAGTTCGACAAACGCATTTGTTCGAAGGTCATTACAAAGTTTGATGGCACCACGACGTTTTCTCAGGCCTATCAACATCTTTTAAATTCCATCGACCAATTAGGACCCAAGGAAAAGCACTTTTTAATGACGGAACTCGCTGTTCGAGTGGAAGAAGGAAATCTTCAAGCCACGGAACATGATAAGCATACTTTGCGCGAGATGGGTCTTCTTTGGTCGGCAGCGGCTAGCGCTGAGAGAGATTTCGAAGAAGGATCCGCACTTTATGACATTGAATCAGCAAAGGTAGATCTTAAAAAAGCTTTTCGGCGCGTCATCGATCGGAATTATGTGCCTGATCGCTCCATCGAAGATTTATTGAAAGCGCAAGATCTCCTGGAGCGACGCCTGGCCTATTACGATCGTGAGCTTATTCAAGATCGCGAAAATAAAATCTACCGACGATGGCTCACCGCGAAATCTCGCGACCTTCGGCTAGATGGGCGCGTTCGCTGGCGATTTGCATCGCTAGCCGTTCGAATGGTTGGCTTTGATGCAGCAGCGGTTGCGAATCACGTTTTTGAAAATCATCAGCTCGAGGTCAATTTAATCGATCGAGATCTCACGGATCTTATGGATGCGATGGTCGAGCAGGATCAATCCTCCCGGGAAAAAATCTCCTTTCGTCTCGATCGTTTAAGGGGGCTCACGGACCCGACGAGCATCGACTACGTCCTTCCGGTGATCGACGTTCTCTCTAGCATGAAGAGCATCTCCCACGCCGATCGAATATTACTTCAAAATCTAACGGTCGATCTTCGAATACAGCTGGAAGCTCTTTTGGTCGCCGCGCGAAATCCATTGGAAGGCGTATTAGCGGGCAATACTTTAATTCGTTTAGATCCGCTTCGGTCCCAAATGGATCATTTGCCGCAACTTCTCCGAGAACTGGAAATTCATGTATTGGCTGGGGACGTAAAACCAACGCTTCAAATTCTTTTTCGACTCACCCGCAGCTTTGATCTCACCCAGGAATCGCTCCTTTTAAGGTCGCTCACAGTCGTTCAAAAGGCTGTGCGAGGATCTCAAAGCTCGTTTAAGAGAAAGATCGACCAAGACGCTGTATCGATTTTAATCGAATCGGTTTTTCGAGCGCACAGTGACTACGTCCATGACCGAAGAGACGTCATTGCTTTTATGAGAAGCATTTCACCGCATACTCGAGAGCTCCGAGTTATTGAACGGAAGATGGAGGAGATTGGCGGCGAGATTCATGACGTTGCTGCTCATCGAGAGCCCGCTTTAGAGAAGCAAACTCAAGAAGATTAAAATTTTTCGGGATTGGGTTTATTCAAGAGACTGAGTGTATCTCTAAGATGCTCAGGGGTGACGTGCATGTAGCGCTCGGTGGTTGAAAGATTCTCGTGGCCTAAGAGCTCTTTCAGCGCCACCAAGTTGGCTCCTCGAGACGCGAGGGTTGTGGCAAACGTGTGACGAAGGGAGTGCGGCGAAATCCGTTTTTGAATTCCAGCGCGCTTTACGATCGTCTTTAAGAGTAATTGCACGGAACGGGAAGTCATGGGTGAGTCGAGTTTTCTGCCGGCAAAGACGAAATCCTCGGGCCGATCCTGCCGACGCTCACCCAACCACTGCTGCCAAATGACTCTGAGACTTTCGGGGAAAGGGAGCCGCTGTTCTTTGTCACCCTTTCGCACGATTCGCACCCATGCGCCTTCGATATCCCTAATTCTAAGCCCAATGATTTCGGAAAGTCGAAGACCCAAATGAAGGGCAAATCCTACGAGCATGCGATCACGAAGCTGATCCTTCGATTTGTAACAAGCCACCTCGAGTAAAAAGACTTCCTTCTCCGTTAGAAACGTCGGAGCTTTTTGACGCAACCTAGGCGATGGGAATTGAGAAATGGATTCCTGCCACTTTGGAGAGCACGTTTTTAAAAACGTCCTCCAGATCGTAAGTTTTCGTTGGTGGGTCGCCGGCGCCAATCCCGCGAGGTGCTTTTTGAGCGCTTGAGTGGACTGAGGGTCGGGGTAAAGATCGAGAAGGAGGGCTAAATCCCGCTCGTAGACCTCCAAACTTCCCGGTCGAAGGCGACTTTGCTCCTTCAAAGATTCTAAAAAATGTCGATATTCCCTCTGTAGCGGGTGCTTTTGTTCCATGGGCGATCTTAGTTTCTCATAAGGTTTTCTGCAAAAACAGCATTCTTCGCAAAATATCTTATTTTGCGAAGTAATTTGCCCGTAATCTCACAATTAAAAAATGACATGTTTAAGTAACCAGTACGGATAAAATATTTCTCTTTTCGCCGCAGGACTTGAGTATCAGAATTGTTGTATGAGACGTCAATCTAGAGATTTAAAAAACTCAAAATCAAATGTTCGAGCAGAAGCACTTCGCCTTTGGAAGTCGGGTTGGTCGATCTCTGAAATCGCGCGAAATGTTCAAAAGAGTAGGGAGACGATTTATCGCTGGGTCAAAATGAGCGATCAGGATCTTGCGAAAAGAAAGACGAGAGAGCGAAAGACCCTCGATCAAACGACTCGCTTTAGAATTTTGGAACTTATGGTCTTGGGAAGGTC
>DDSI01000051.1 GCA_002343335.1 Bacteriovoracaceae bacterium UBA2394 | reverse complement strand
ATTTTACGCACCCTACCGATCGTTCAATCCGCCTCGAACTCAAGATGAAGGCCAACTTGTCACCAATATTCGCTGCTTCGAGAATTGCGATTTCAGTGACGCCCCCAACACCTTTCCAAAAAAATTCTTCGCGGATCTCACTTACATGGGCAAAGAAGACAAGTCACAGATGACGACTGTGCGAGGGATTTGGTCTTTCCACCCCGTTGGCTTTAACGATTTTTCCACGCTCGTTCTTGGAAGCATGAAAGATAAAATTTTAATTTCCGCTGGAAAACATCATCGCGCCGGATTCTTTTTCAATTTTGCAGATAGACCTGCAGGTGCGCCCGCCCCCCAACTTCAATTTTTACCGCCTCAAGGTCAAACGACCGAGATCGCTGAAACATTTTATACGAACTTAGAGCCGGAAAATGTTTTCTTTGGCCCGGTCAGTTGCGGAGTGTTTGGCACCTGCTTACGAAACATGAGCGGGGAAGTTCAAGCGGGAGGATTCGCGACAGGCGCTTCCATACCTCCCGATCCTACGGCGAACTTGATCGCGCTCGCAGCGGGGGCGCCCTACAAAGGACAAAATTCCTACGGCGATATCTCTCTGGGCGGCGGAGGATTTGATAACAGTGTCAAATATAGCGAAATCAAGATGAGCGCGACGAACATGAAAGTGCTCGACCATATCAATGACGCCGCCCAAACCATCAAACAAGTTTATCCTCTTCAAGGTAATCCCGATTCTTTCCCACCTCCAGGAACGGTCATTTCTCTTTCGGCTCCGAAGGTCATTGTGAACCCCTACGGAGCGGTATCGGGAAATTCGATCAAGGTTCCAAAGAGTGCTCAAGTGACTTTTGTCTCTGAGGGTCCTTTTGAACCGAGTTACTCCATTGATAAAGAAGACGATGCCACCACGGGAGGGTCGATCGCCTACATTAACATCGGAGCCTCTGGAGCTCCGGCCGCAAAAATAACCCCAACCATGAAAAGCCTTCAGGGAAATACACTTTCGAGCATCGCTGGAAATGTAAATCCCGTAACGGCAACCAATAAAACGCTACAGCTCGATGGCGTTTGGGTCTCTTTGAATGGGCCTGCTTTTGAATTGGATGGAACTCTTGTAGCTTCTGGAACGGTCCCAACGGGAGCACTTCATGTGGACGGCTCCCTCATCTCTGCGGAGGTAAGTAATCTTCGATATGTGGACACAACAACGGGCAATGTGGCCTCCGGGTTTAACACGCTCGAGCAGACGTATTCCCCGCACTACCTCTATAAACCTCCACCCGTCCTAGCTACCTCCGTAAGTGGAGATTACGTGATCGATATTGTGGGGCTTAGAATCGATGCCGTAGCAGCGGAAGGATTCGTCCCTCAGGCTCCCTACCAAGGGGGCGGGCAGTAAGGACTGACAACCACCCCTTCCCGCTGTCAACACGACCTCACGACTTTTTAAAGTGAATCCCTCACAACTAGGGACATGTTGCTCACACCATTTATTCAATCCCTTTTCTTGGCATCTACTTTTTCAATCCCCGTTTGCACAGAGACGGCATCCATCCAGAACAATCAACGTCTTGAATGCAGAATTCCAATTTCAGAGACGCAGACCAAAACATTCTATGTTTTAAAATTGCGAGGCAGTTTCCCACAAACGACCTATGCGCATGGATTTCTGATGGGAAAACACTCTGCAGATGGATTGCATCACGAAGTGATGGAAAGAATGGATCGAGAATTAGGGCATGGTTCGCTCGCCGCTCAACAGCTGAAAAAATCTATTTTTGCTTGTTACTTTTCTCGCATGAAAGATTCGGTCAGTTCGGAATTTCAAGACGCAATGAATTCGTTTTACGACGGTGTTCAAAAAGTTGCCGAAGTAGATCGTTGGAACGTTCCTTATAGCAAAACTGATTTCGAAAAAGCCACGCTGGGAGTGGAATTGAGCATCGCCACGGAAGGTCTTAGCCGTCGCATTGAAGAAGATCCGATTCAAACTTTAGCGGAAGTGGCTGCCGTCTGCGGCATTGAAGCGACTACGGAAACCTTGGGCACTCTGATCGAACTCGTAACCGGAATGGGCAACTTCATGAAGATGGGATGCTTGGGTTTTGTTTCGCCGATCAACGAAGGGGGAATGATCCACGGAAGAAATCTAGATGCCAACCTAGTGGAGGCATGGAACAAAGCGCCCACTGTTTTCCTCGTGGAAGAGCCTGGCTATTTCAAATATGTCGCTGCTGCGAGCGCCGGCATGATGTATCCAGGCGGCATCAGCGGAATGAATGAAAAAGGAATCGCTGTTTCTTTGCACGAGATGTCGACGACTAAATACAAAACCTACATATCTCATCGCCAGGGCGTGATGGCACCTTACCTACAACAAAGAATTTTGCGTGAAGCGGATACGCTCGATGCGGCAATTGCGCTCATTCGAAATTCAAAACATTTCGGCTCATGGACTTTCTTAGTAAGCGACTCCAAAGATAATTCTTCCGCCTCGATTGAAATCTCTGGAGATCGGGTGGAAGTGGCAAGACGCGCCAAAGACAATCCCATGGCGCAATCGAATCATTTCCTTGGAATGAAGATGCAAGATCAGTTCTTCACCTACAATTTCAACAAGACGTTGGAGTCTCAATCTCGATTGGAATGGACCTTCGAAGAAATTGTTCGCGATCAAGGCAAGATCGACATCGAGTGGGCCATCAATCATTTAGCCGGTCATCAAGATCGATGGGAAGGATTTCGATCCTTCGGTCGAACGACCACGAAGGCCTACACCGTTATGTCCACGATCGCGCGTCCCGCTCTCAACGAATTTTGGGTGACAGCGGGCGATCGCAGACCCGCATCGCACTCCCACTTTGTCGGATTCAAGGTGAACTGGAATGCATTTGATATTCAGCCGATCGATGTGAAACGCGTGCAGCTCTACAACGGGCTTCCGAACTGGGAACAATCGCTCGCGCTCTACTCACAATCTCGCGTGCTCTTTGAGAAAGAAAATTACGATGCCTCGCTCTTGATGCTTTCCGAAGCTATTCGCCTAGCCCGAAAGGACGGCATTATCGAATATCCCTATTATTACATGCGCGCCCGAGTACTCCGACACGTGAATCGATTTGAAGCAGCGGCGAGAGATTTTGAACTAGTATGGACCCATCATGGAAAGCTGCATCCTTATCAGCAGGCTTTGGTGGCACTTTATAGCGTAGAGAACGCCTCGCATCTTTCCTCGAGGAGCAATTTCACCCTCACAGGAAAGCAAGAAAGTGCTCGGCTCGCCCATGCAGAGAACGTTTTGAAGGATCTGCATAAGCGTTACGACCACTTCGATTTAGGAAGAAAATCAAATGTGCTCGATGCGCTTAAGGGCGGACTCTTTGCAAAGAAATTAAAGATGCCCGCAATCGACTTCGTCACGGTCGAATAAGATTGCCGCTAAACGTGGAATTAAAGTCTGAGGCTGAGAACGAATGCGACGAGCGCTGAGAGAAATCCCATCGCGAATAAAATTCGGACCGGATATGGCATTCGCACTTTAAGGGTTGCGGTGGCGGTCTTCATAAGGGTTAGCTTCATACCGCAAAATCCCTGAATTCGTAAGCCCCCCACTAAATTGCAATTAACCCGCATTTCTCCTTGGCGCACCGCTAAGCCTCTGTCAAAACGTCTCCGGGGTTTGGTTGGATGAAGGTGGTCCTTACAATTCTTGTTTCTCTCCTTTTCTCGGCTTCCGCTATGGCTGCGAAAAGCTCGGATGGCGTTCCAAAACCCACGGACTGCGTAAAAGGTATCATTGAGCTTGGCTATGATAATCGGACCAGCGAGGCAGTCCCCGGCGCACCCGCTTGGATGAGAGTTGATCGAACTAAGTTTGATCGAAACACCGAGGGCGGAAAGAGCATCCCTAGTGGAGTGGCCATCGTCGATCTCTCAGATCCCGCTCATCCTCGAATCTTTGTGACGTTTGATCCTATTGTCGCGGACTTCACGAATTTGGCGAAAGGACTTGTGGGCGCGCTCAAACTTGCCTCTTCTTATGAATGGCGTCCGATCATTCCACTTTCTGCAGATGATTGGGGGGTTTTCACTGAAGCCGATGTGCTTCCTCTTTTCGTCCATCTTCTTTCGGCCTTGGACGGTTGGCGCATGCAGCTTTCTTCGAGAGCATTTCTTGTAAAACTAAAAAACGAATCAGACCGAGCCCTCGTTCAGGAAATCGATAATGAAACCTTCCGCGGCNNNNCCCGCCGCTCCAACAGGTTTGGCCGCCGCGAGTGATCTCATGGCGCTTTTGCATCCCGATGAACTCTCTGAAGCCGTGAAGGACGTTGAGATCGTGCCGCTCATTTTAAACGGCGCGGGTGGATTCAATTTAAAAACGGCTCTCTCGATCAAGAAAGAGGATGAACAACACCTTCGTGAGGGGATTGCTTCCTATCACAATATCTTGGCCGGCCAACAAACTCGGGGATTTGAGTCCGTTAAGACTTCATTCAAAGAGAGACTTCGAAATCACAAGTTTACGCATTTTGAATTCAAACTGAGTGCCGTGGAAATTTCTTCACAAGGCAATCAAGTGAATAAAGGTTTTTTAAAAGAGACGCTCTTCGTGCTTCCCACGAATGACGGAGAGTCGCTGCGCGCGGCCGCTATTTTGAATGCCCTAAAAGCGCCTCATGTTCATTTGAGTGGGCAAGGCTGGGGAGCGACTCTCGAAAAGGAATTATTCCCCGACTCTTTTGATCCGGCCATAAAGCGCATTGTGACATTTGAAATGCCTCATCCGGAAACCGAGGAGACCTTACGAGCAAAGGGCCTTCAAGTCATCTGTATCGATCATCACACCTATGCAAATGTAGATCGAAACAATGAAAAGAGCTCGCTGGAACAATTGATGGAGATGATTGGCTGGCAGCCTTCTCGAACGGACATGGCAATTGCCGCAAATGATCGCGGCTTTATACCAGGCCTCCAAAAGTTGGGGCTTAGTCCGGAAGAAATCCGTGAAATTCGGATTTATGATCAGGTGGCACAAGGCAAAGAAGCGGATCGGATGGACAGAGAACTCCAGTTCGTGAGGTCCAAGATGCATCTCATTCCGAAGGTAAATAATGTTTTTATTGTTCAGCGGGAAGAAATGGATTTTGGAATTCTTCGGCAGGAGCTGGCGCTTGCAAATCCCAATCAAGTAACAAATGTTCTCATTCTTTCGACAGAAAAAATCAGCTTCACTGGAGATCCGAGGATTGTGGAATTCTTGATGAACTTAGATTACGCGAGATGGGGTTTCAAGCCAGACAAGATCAGCAAATATTCCGGCGGCGATGAAAGCGGTTCACGCTTCTTCGGATTTAAGCCAAGCAATTCAAATAGTCGGATTTTTGCAGAGAAAATCTCTGCTCAAGTCATGGAAGAACTGAAGTTCCTCGTTTTACAACATGCGCTGACGCTGCAATAAAACAGTATGAACAAAACACTTCTCACTGCCTTAGGAATTGGCGCCCTCATCGGTGGGTTCTTTACGTCGTGGCTCGCTCCAAAAGTAATCGCGTGGTATTTCGAACCGCCGGTGGAGATTGGCGTTAACTGCCGACCGGCGACCGAATGGGCTATGGCTAAACTGCAAATGCTCCAAGGCCTTGGTTTAATTGCCGGCGCGATCGTCGGTGCGATCATTTACTTTGTAGTGATGCAGAGACGGAATCGAGTTTAATGGATTTAAATTCAATCCTTCCCTCACTATGGGGAGGAGTCCTCATTGGCGTCGCGGTAACCGTGATGCTTTATTTCAACGGAAGAGTCACTGGAGTGAGCGGCATCATTGCTTCATCCCTGACAAAGCCTAACGCAGAGGGAATGTGGCGGTGGTTTTTTATTGCTGGAATTTTGTTGGGGGGATTCTTCGTCAATTGGGTTCGCCCCGAACTATTTGCCAATCTTTCCGGTCGGAGCACGACGACGGTTGCTATAGCGGGTTTGCTCGTGGGTTACGGAACAGTGATGGGCAGCGGTTGCACCAGTGGACATGGGGTCTGTGGGCTAAGCCGCCTTTCCGTGAGATCGGCCGTGGCAACCATTACATTTATGTTCTGTGGATTTTTAGCTGTAATTTTCATGCGCTTTTTAAGCGGAGGTTTTTAAAGGATGGCCAATAGAACGAAGCAAAATTTGATTTCACTGGCGGTTGGATTTTTATTTGCGATTGGACTGGGCCTATCTGGGATGACTCAACCCCATAAGGTCATTGCTTTCTTAGACCCATGGAATTGGGATCCTTCCCTTTTGTTTGTCATGGTAGGAGCCATTGGAATTCACGGCTTGGCCTTCATGATGTTGAAGAAGAGAGCGTCGCCTCTCCTCGATACTCGATGGCATTTTCCCACGCGGAAAGATCTTACCGCTCGATTGGTGATAGGCTCTGCATTGTTTGGCCTAGGATGGGGC
>DDSI01000253.1 GCA_002343335.1 Bacteriovoracaceae bacterium UBA2394 | reverse complement strand
GCGCCGGAGATATCCACAAAGCCCACAATTGCTTTGAAGAGCGGTTGGTCTTTGGGAATTTTCGTAAGCGAAAGTTCCGGAATATCGTCTGGGACTTCCTGTTTCGAAAATTGAGAGATAAAGTTTTGCACTTCTTTCTGCCCGGCAGCGGCTCCGTGATATTGAGAGACGATCACTTCTGCCAATTTCAGTTTGGCATCCCGAGGATGGCCTTTCAGGAGTGTTTGGATTTCGTTTTTCGGTAGACGAGTGAGAAGGTCAAAATATTTTGCCATGAGTGCATCCGGAATGCTCATGACCTTTCCAAAGATTTCCTTCGGCGGCTCATTGATGCCGATGGCATTTCCCAAACTCTTGCTCATTTTTTCTATGCCATCGGTGCCTTCGAGTAGCGGGAGCAAAATGAGAACCTGACTTTCTTGTCCGGCATTTTTTTGCAAATCTCGGCCGACGAGTAAATTGAACCGCTGGTCTTGTCCGCCCATTTCCACATCGGATTGCAAAGCGACCGAATCGTAGCCCTGCACCAGGGGGTAAAGAAATTCATGAATGGAAATGCTCTGACCGGAAGTGTAGCGACTTTTAAAATCTTCTCGCTCTAGCATTCGCGCCACATTCATTTGCGCCGCTAACTGAATTACGTCTGTGGCTTTCAATTTCTCGCACCAGGTGGAATTGAATTCCACGCGAGTTTTCTTTTCATTCAATATTTTAAAAACTTGAGCTTTGTATGTTTCCGCATTTCTTTTGACGTCATCTTCCGAGAGCGGAGGGCGCGTTTTATTCTTGCCCGTTGGATCGCCGATACGGCCGGTAAAATCTCCAATCAAGAAAATTACTTCATGGCCTAAATCTTGAAAGTCACGCAATTTTCGCAGAACGACAGAGTGGCCCAAATGTAAATCGGGCGCTGTAGGATCGCATCCCAATTTGATCTTGAGAGGTTTTTTTGTCTTAAGAGATTTTTCAAGTTTCGCCTTTAATTCATTTTCAGAAATGATTTCGAGCGTTCCTCTTTTTAGGATTTCAAGTTGTTCGGCGACGGGAAGCACAGACCTAAATGAATCTGGCGACGCTAGGGAGGTCAATGTTTTTACTGAGCCGATGCTGGGAAAACTAAGTGATGTCCCCACGGACTTTGTTCCGTGGCCCAGATTTTGAGAAACGGTTGCGTTTGCAGGGTCGGCAATCTCTCAAAAATATACATTCCCATTGCACCACTTTGACGATCATAGGTGCATCCGCCGTTCAAATGCGCTCCAAGGCTGGGAATTCTCGAGACGACCGCGGGTTGGGTTTCGCCCACCATTCTCAATTGGCTTGTCGAAAGATTCGTCACTTCAAAGACATGACACCCTTGATAGAGATGACCTGGGAGATGCGCTGAAAGAGAAAGGTAGATTTTTCCACTGAAAGCGAAGAGATCGGCCGCGTCCATGGAAGGCAATCCGATACTTCGCGCTTTCTCAGCATCAAATAGAACGCCGCGGTAATACCATTGACCATTTTGATCTCGCTTCAGAGTGATGATGCGGTCGGTGTCCGCATTGCCCGTCGCGCAAGTAAATGCAATGTAGAGCCCATGGGTCGTTGAGACGGCCGCGGGTTCGGTGAAGGCCGCGCAATTTTGAAGGGCAGTGGACATCGTGTGACGAAGGAGAGGTGCGCTCATGAGCGGAGAAAGCGTGTCCACAAGCGTGTTGCTTTCATTGTAGACACTCCCACTTAGGAATTTCTTCTCCGGTGACCACGGCCCTTCCGGTTCCGGCGCGCTTCGATAGGCTATCCATGAGTGACTATAGAATCTTCCGTTGTCGCAAGGTTGGGTTGCGGGATTGCAGTGGCGACGATTAATTTTCAAGTACCGCATCGCAAATACCTTCCACCGCTCATCGGCCGGCGCTTGATCGTCCCGCACCAAACTTGGCACTTCGTAATGCCAGATCGCAGGAATACCCCCGGGGATCATGATCCTCTGTTGCATGCGTGGAGAGAGCTCCATCTGGTCGACGAAACTCCGACCACCGTCTTCACTTTTTGCCAGCCGAAGGACGATCGTTGAACTGTCAGCGTCGTCATGGGGCGGTAGATTTTCCTCGCCTGATGAGTAGGCCATCCAAACCCAATTGGGATTTCGAGGATCACCTTCAACCGATGGATCAAAAGCCCCGTAGTATCCCGGATGACTGAAGCGAATTTCTGTAGCCTCTGTTTGATTATGCGAGAGCTGTCTTTTGGAAAGCTTTGTGGCCGCATGTGACAACACGGGCAGGAAGATCAGCAATGCGATAATGAGAGTGCGCACGCCTCATTATAGAATCAATTGCGAATCGTCTTCGACGGGGAGCAGCAAAGCTTTGATTAGTCTGGCAATCGGCGAATGCGTTCGACCGACTGGCACTTACCGGAATCCGAATCGATTTCAAAAATGACGCCGTGGAACATGCCGGGTCCTTCGGCCACTTCCATTTTGTGGGGGAGTTTCGTAAGAAAGCGCTGCAAAATGATTTCAGTTTTCATTCCGATGATGGAGTGAAGCGGACCATTCATGCCGGCATCGGATAAATATCCCGTGCCTTTTGGAAAAATATAATCGTCCGCGGTTTGTACATGCGTATGAGTGCCGACCATCGCGGAGACTTGGCCATCAACATAGTTGGCCATGGCGTATTTCTCGCTCGTCGCTTCTCCGTGAAAATCCAGAAGGATGACTTTCGTTTCCTTTCTGACTGTTTCGATCATTTTTTTAAACGTTTGAAAGGGGCAGTCGAGCGGATCCATGAAAATCCGTCCCATGAGATTGATCACGCCTATTTTATGACCCGATTTCGACGTCACCACTGTCCAGCCCTTGCCCGTCGTTTCGGGTGGATAGTTGGCGGGTCGAATGAGGCGATCCGGAAATTGATGAAATGCTGCCACGCCTTCTTTTTTGTCCCAAGTGTGATTTCCACCGGTGATGACATCGATGCCGAGATCAAAAATCTCTTTCGCAATGGTGGGGGTGAGGCCAAATCCATGCGCCGCATTTTCTCCATTGGCGATGATAAAATCGACAGCGCGCTTTTGATGCAACTCCGGCAAATATTTCCGAATTGCGTCGCGTCCGCTGGAGCCGACGATATCACCTAAAAAGAGAATGCGAAGTGTGCCCATGTGGATGCAAGCTCTATCACGGCTCAGACATGGCGTAAACCTATGCGCGGAGACCCCCAAATGGCGGAGGGGGTCACAACATAGTCCATGATTTCATCATGTTTCTCCACGAGCCAAGACGCCTTCGGTAATATTTGAAAATCATGCGCGAGGCCGATGCGTAATAAGTGAGGGTGCGCTTGAAGAAAGCGATCGAAGTGGCCGCTACCGAATCCCAAGCGATGACCTGAGTGATCGAACGCCACGGCGGGAACGAACACGATCCCAAAGACTTTCCCCGGCAAAAGGGGGGCACTTAAAGGAGGTTCTAAATTCCAAGATGCTTTTTGAAGATCGCTACGCGATTTCACTTCTCGAAACTCAATCAAATTTTTATCGCGCAGGATTCGCGGAAAATAAAGACCGGCAAAGGATTTCTCAGCCGCCGTCGGATCAATTTCTCCGTGAATTGAAACGTAGGAGAGCACGATGCCTTTTTCACTTCTTAAGAGTCTTTGCAGATTCTCCACGAC
>DDSI01000068.1 GCA_002343335.1 Bacteriovoracaceae bacterium UBA2394 | reverse complement strand
AACAAAGATTTCTCACATGGGCCAGGAGGCACACGGGGCGTCTCAACATTTATAAAATTCCATGTGGCGTGCTCAACGTGACGCCGCAGCCCAGAAGGGGCCTTTTCGCGGAAATATCATCAACAAGCGGAATTTAGGTGAGGAGTTACAGAAGAGTTTTCCCATAGACGCGTGCGCCTCCTTTTTCGTAAGTTTGCCTCATGGCAAATTTTTCGATTCGTGGATACGACCATGTCAAAGTCGGTTTAAAAGATATTCCTTCCTTTGAAAAAGCTCTCGATGCCTTTGGGTTTCAACCCATCACGCAGCCCCCACCAGACTATCTGAAAAAGCCGACCAGTATTTGGGGAAGTGGAGAGGCATTTTTTTGTTTGTACGATGCGAGCCATCCTCTCGCGAAAACTTCTCACGCAGCGCACGGCGATTGGATTTTTGATTTGAGCTATTGGGTGGAAGCGGGATCTCCGACGTTTTTTGAAATCGACGAAGGGGTGGAAGGGCTGCAGCATACGCTTGTATCGACTCGGTCGTTTCAACCCGTCGCTGCAAAGCGAGGAATTATTCGGTTTGATCACAACACGATCAATGTGGATCGAAACAAGCTCAATCCCTCCGTAGATCGCTACATGAAGAGTTTTGGATTTGAGAAAGGTCAGTTCTTTCAAATCCGAGGGAAGCAGACGGGCCTTGATTCTTGGGTGACGCGATCCAAAGATCTTTCCGTACAAATGCCCTTCAATGAGGCGACCGACGATAAATCGCAAATTCAGGAATATATCAACATTCACCACGGCGGCGGCGTGCAACATTTGGCGCTGTGTACAAAGGATATTATTAAAACGATCGATGATGTACGGAAGCTGTCTGATGTGCGCTTTCTGGATTTGCCCGATACATATTATGAAGTGATCGAGAAAAGATTGAAGATCCGTGAATCATTCTCGGATTTGAAACGACTCCGAATTCAAGCTGATCAAGATGAGTCAGGATATCTATTGCAAATCTTCACACAGTATCTTTTTGGGGGATTTTTCTTTGAATTGATTCAACGGGAAGGTTGCCAAGGATTTGGTGAGGGGAACTTTCAAGCGCTCTTTGAAGCGATTGAGCTGGACCAAAAGAGGAGAGGTGTTTTGTGAGACTCGCAACGGCAAAGATTCAAAATGAATCTCATTTTGTTTTTGCCCCGCCCGGGGAACAAACTAAGTTTTATCGGTGGTCCGATTATGTGAACTCGTTTCCTGTCCCTGAGGACCTCAGAAAAATTCGAACTCTCAAAGAATTTGTGGAGTATGACGGGGCTGCACTCATGCATCTTAAGAAGGACCTGGGAAGTTTTTCTAAGTTGCCCTCCATAGCACTTCAATCGAAGGATTTTGATTTACCTTTCGTTCCAACGACCTTTAGGGATTTTTATTGTTTTGAAGAACATGTTCAAAATGCGAGAAAAAATCGCGGCGCTGACATGATTCCGGAGTGGTATGAAGCGCCCGTATTTTACTATTCAAATCCGCTGAGTTTTCGAGGGCCTTCAGAGGCGGTGGCCTATCCGGCAGATTCTAAAGCCATGGATGTGGAATTGGAAATCGCCTGCGTGATTGGAAAGACGATTCGGAATGCAAACCTGCAACAGGCGCGAGAAGCCATTTTAGGATACTCCGTTTTGAATGATTGGACGGCGCGTGATTTCCAAGCCTGGGAAATGAAAATGAACATGGGCCCGACCAAAGGGAAGGATTTCTGCACGTCCTTCGGCTCCTACATTATCACCTCGGATGAGTTGGAAGGCTTGCGTTCGGGGAAGGGCTTTGACATCGAGTTTGAACTTCGCATCAACAATGAAGTTTTTACGAAGAAAAATTGGAAAGATATTCAGTTCTCTTTTGAAGAGATGATCGTCCGCGCCTCAAAGAATTGCACCATGGTGGCGGGAGAAGTCATCGCCAGCGGCACGATGGGCCTAGGTTGCTTACTTGAACATAATATCGGTAAGGATCCTAAACGATGGCTCAAGATCGGAGATGAAGTGACGATGCGTTGGCTGCCTCATGGTCCTGAGTTGAAAAACAAAATAGGAGAGCCTCTCCCATGAAGATTTACCGTAAAGAAGGTCAGTGTGCGGAACGACCCCACCTGAATTTGCCTCCAGAAACCTATGAAGAGGAGCTGGGGTTGGAGGGATTCTTTGGACTCGTCAGTCACTTGTACCATCGGCATCCGCCTACGTCTTGGAGTGGAATTCGGAAGGCAGGATTTCAGTGGCCGCAAATTGAAAATGCAGATCGCGAGTTTTTGAAACCCGAATGCTACGATCCGATTCACGACGAGTCATCCTCGGGTAATTTTTTTGAATCCGGACGATTGATGTTTCATAATGATGATGTCTCCATTTGGACCCATCAGATCACAGAGGCAGAATCGGTATATTTTAGAAATGCGGATGCTTCTGAAGTCTATTTCTGCCATCAGGGCAGTGGGCGTTTTGAGAGTATCTTTGGCAGCTTTGAGATTCGGCCGGGAGATTACTTAGTCGTTCCCAAAGGGGTGACTTATCGATGGCAAAGTGAAGATCTTTACATTCTTCGAGTTGAAAGTTTTCACTCCCCGTTTCGAAAACCCGAGACGGGAATTTTGGGCCAGCAAGCGCTTTACCATGAAGAAGGAATTGAAACGCCGAAATTTCATCAGCCCGCCAAGGATGAAATTTCTTCCAGAATCTGGACACAATCGGAAAGAGTTCTGACGGAAATTCAGTATGATTTCGATATTCGATCGATTTCGGGCTGGATGGGCACCCTCTATCCTTACAAATTGTCAGTGAAGAATATCGCTCCTGTGATGAGTTCCATTGCCCATCTTCCACCCAGCATCAACTCCACGTTTCTGGCCAATGGATTTGTCATCTGCACATTTCTTCCTCGGCCGTTGGAAGAGCCGCATGGGGCTTTGAAAGTCCCTTTTTATCACTCCAATATCGACTATGATGAAGTCATCTTTTACCACGAAGGAAATTTCTTTAGCCGAGATAACATGAAAAAAGGTTGTATGACGCTGCATCCTCGCGGCATCCATCATGGTCCGCATCCCAAAGCTCTTTCCATGCAACATCAAATGAAGCGGACCGACGAAATTGCTGTGATGATCGATACTGAAAAGCCGCTCAAGGTTTCTCGATTTGCTCGAACCCTCGAACAAAGAGATTACTGGAAGTCTTGGATGCCGAAATCATGAGTCGAACCTTGGTTGCCTCTGAAATGTCTCCTCCAGAAATGTTTAAGTTGATGCTCGGCCTCATTGGCCCGCGTCCGATTGGTTGGATTTCTACGATTTCAAGCGAGGGCATTTCCAATGTTGCCCCCTTTTCCTTCTTTAACATGGTTGGAAATAATCCACCCGTGCTCATGTTCTCTCCGGCACTCACTCGCGACCTCAAGCGTAAGGACACACTTCGAAATGTGGAACAAACGAAATGTTTCGTGCATAACGTGGTGACCCGAGATGTCGCAGAGGCAATGAATAAGACATCCGAGGATTTTCCCTACAACGTCAGCGAATTTGAAAAGGTTGGATTAACCGCATTGCCTTCGACATTCGTAAAGGCGCCACGAGTCGGCGAAGCGAAGATCAATATTGAATGCCAATTAGATCAAATTGTGAGCCTGGGCGATCGTGCCGGAAATGGGCAGTTAGTTCTGGGCAAGGTGGTTGCGATTCACTTCAATGATGAAGCCTTCTTGGATGCGAAGGGATTGGTAGACTCAGAAAAGTTGCCTTTGATCGCGCGTTTGGGAAAGTCGGACTACATGGACTTTGGCAAAGTCTTCTCTATGGAAAAGCAGTACTAGCGGTTCGGCCTGCTACGAGTTTTGTTTCATTCGTCTTCTTCCTCGTCGGAATTTCGACGGGAAGGCGAGGCTTCGGTGAGGCTTGTTCCATAATCGGCCAACTTCTTCTTAGCTTGCGTGCGCAAATAAGGATCTCGAGGAAGAACGTCGGGCATACTTAGAAATTTTTTGAGGGCTTCAATCATTCGAGGAGTGTCGTCCATTCTTTCGTAAATCACGCCCATCTCCCAATAAATATAGGGAAGACGAGGTTCCATCTTTCGAGCTTTTTCAAACTCAGCCAGCGCATCTTCGTAGGTGTGTTCTGGAATTTTTCCGTACAATAATTTGCCGAAGAAACGTTCCCAGAAGGTCAGAGCGGCGACTTCTTTATAAAAGACCCCGAGTGCCACATGGGCAGGCCAATAAAGAGGATCGAGTGTCAGAGCGCGTTGAGCATGGTCTTTCACCTTCCAGCCCAACTTCACTTTTTCTTTCCCGCCTTTAAAGAGGGCGAGGCTTCCGAG
>DDSI01000084.1 GCA_002343335.1 Bacteriovoracaceae bacterium UBA2394 | reverse complement strand
ACCCAGAAGGGGCCCGTCTCACTGACATCACTGAACAAGGGAATTTAGGTGACGAGCCGCCGAGCAGCATAATCAATAAAACTTCGGTTCTGTTTTTTACAAGTGGCAATGATGCTCATGAGAATGGCTCGCGTGTCTTTGCCGTGATCGGAGCGATTGCAATACGATGTTTTTCTCATAAGCACCGCCGGCCGGATCTCTCGTTCTGCCGGATTATTCATGGATTCCACGTCGGCTTTGATATAGGTGCAGAGTTCAAAATAATATTTCGTCCTTCGCTTCACGAGCGTCTTCAATCGTTCATTCTGAAATCGTTTCGATAAAAATTTTATCGTGTCGATATCCAGTCGCGAGATGTGGCGATCGACGTCGCGGCCCTTGGAGACGTCTTTATTTGAAAAACTCCAAATCCACTCGCAGCTAAATTCCGATCTTTGAGTCCAAAGTGTTTGCGAAGCTCGGAGGGCTCGGGACTCTGAGCTTCCGGAGGAGACTCTGGCCCTAGCAACTCAAGTCGTCTGAAACAAAGATTTCTCACATGGGCCAGGAGGCACACGAAAAGTCGCTACCTGAACAGAAAAACTTGTGGCGTGCTCCGGCCGGGAACTCAGAGTCCCGAGCTCTCGGATCATTGCAAAAATGGACTCAAAGATCGGAATTTAGGTGAGGAGTTACACTCTCCTACTCCCTCTGTACAGGTTCGAGTAGCAAAGCCACACGATTCGGGTCGAGATTGTGAGCCTCGAGCGCCTCAGACGGATAGCGAAGAAAGGCTTCTTCCAATTTGGCAACAACGGAAAGCATCTCTTCCAGATTGGGCTTTACAGCTTGCGTCTCCACATCGACACGATCTGCTAAGAGATATTCAATTCTTTCAATGAATAAATCGTGCACCTCTGCGGCAGTAAGAGGATTTTCGGAAAGCGTCTGAAGGGTTTTATCCAAACGATTGCTCATTTGAATATTAACCGAATCGATGGGCTCTTTCCCTCGCGCTATTTCCATGGCCGCTTTGGCTTGCGCCTTCTGCGCGCGTTCCATTCGTTTCTGGTCCAGGAGGATCACATTCGAATTCGTTTGAACTTTCATCCTGTCCTTCCTCGCTTTCTTAGTAAATTCATCGCTCATAGCGACCCCAGCAATTGCATCACCGTTGATGCGCTGACGTTCGCCTGCGTAATACTTGCCAAGCTTGCATTCTGCAAAAGTTGGGCCACCACTAGGTTGGTCATCTCCTCGACGAGATCTACGTTTTGAATGCTTCCTTTGGTGTCATCTAAGGTTTGGAGCGACCCAACAAGAAATGATGCTGAGGCGTCAAGTCGGTCATGGACAGCGCCAACATTCAGACGGAGTGACGAAATTTGGGCGATCGTCGCATCCAATACCTTGATCGCTTCCTTGGCATCGGCCTCTGTCGACAAGTCGACGTATTCAACGGCCGTCCCTCCCACCAACGTCTTATTCGCCGCAGCAAACCCAGTTGCGAGCGATGGCGAAGTCCCGTCAACGCGAATCGCCTCCGAACTCCAAATGCGAATCGCTCCGACATGAGTCGTATCGGAGCCCTGAGAGAGCCCCGTGTAGACACTAAAGATCGTGGAGTTGCCAGCCACATTGATCCAATCAAAGACATTGTTCNNNCGGTCACACCGGTCGTCGAAGCATTTCCATTGATGAGATTCACTAAGGCGGCAGCGTCCGTTACGCTACTCCCCGTAATGCTTACCCCATTGATTTGAAATTCGCCGGAGGATAGCGTCTGAGTAAAGGTGCCCTGACTGCTCACTGTAATCGTTCGATAAGTCCCGACGCTTTCCGCTTCCACGCCTGACTGCCCCTTCACTGCATTAATGGCATTGGCAATGGCGATGGAAGAATAGGAGCCACCGCTCGAACTGGTGTCGTCATCTCCGATGTAGGCAACCGTGACGCCGTTTAATTGAAGTGTGCTCGATGCTCCGAGCGAAGCTGAAATTCCACCTTGTGCTCCCGAGTAGATTGCAAGTCGTCCCAGTGTCGTCGAGCGTGCATCTCCGATCGAGAACGTCAGTTGACTACTACTTGAAGCCGACGCTCCGACCTGCAGGGAGACGGTTCCAAGCGTGTTATCTAAAAGATTTTTTGTATTGTAGGTCGAGGCATCGATGACATTGCCATACTCTTCCAAAATGGCGTCGACTTCATCGGAGATCGCCGCTCTTTCTGCGGTCGTCAAGTCGGAGTCCGATGCTTGCTGTGCGAGTTCACGAAGCTGATACGCAAGCGTGAGAAGATTATCCAAAGAAACGTCGGCCGTCGTGGAGAGCGCCTTACCATCGTTCACATTCAGAAGCGCCTGCCTGGTCCCTCGNNCCCTCGAATTTGAGTATCTAACTTTGAAATGAGGTTAAATTCCGTGGCACCGTCTTCGGGTCTAATAATCCGCTTCCCACTTCCTAAACGCTCCAAGGAACGCGCAATGGCCGCGTTGGCGCGCGCATTTTGTTGGACGAGGGAGGCCATAAGCCCCGCATTGATGGGTGAAACGGGCATACTTTCATGACCTATCGACGCCCTGCCGAAAAACTTAAGTGGAAGCCTGAAAGTCGCCCAGATTCATTTATGATTTCAATAAGTTATCGATTGACGCGGCGCCCCATTTTTCTATGCGACGAGCCAAAGATGTCAACGCCCTGACGCTCCTGACCGGAAGCCCATCAGGCTTTAAAATGGGGATAGCTATGACCAATCCTCTGATCGAGCAACCGCTACTCTCTGACACTTGTCCCTGTAATTCTGGAAAGCCTTTTGGATCCTGCTGCGGCTTTGACTTTGAATGCGACTGTAAGAGCCATCTGCCAGCGGGAGAATGCTGCTACTCTCTTCCCGAAAAGACGGAAAAATAAATCAGGTAAAGACGGATCGTTCTTTCTGATACACATCTGCAACTCGATTCTGAAGCTCCGTCAGCTTATCCGCTGTCAGCCCTAGAACCTTCGTGCTTTCTAGATTGATCAGATCGATCGTAGGATTCTTATCTCGAAATCCAATTCCAAGAACACGGCAAAGAGTAGTCGCAAGTTCTACGCAGGCGAGTGCTTGCTTGAGAGCTTCGTTTTGATAGAGCACCTTTCGCTCTTCAGGCGAAGCCTCCGAAACGAGATGGAATCGAATGATCTTGGCAATGTCATCGGGCAGGCCCCACTTCTCCGTTACGCGATAACCCACTTCAGGATGTCCGTATTTGAAGACTTCCATCTCCACTGCAATCGGACTGCTCTGTTGATTGTAAACTCGCTTCATGACTTCCATGTAGGCCTTCGGGCACTCATTGTTCATGATGGTTTTGCCCACGTTATGAAGCAGTCCTCCTACGAAAGCAATTTCTCCCACCGTCGTTGGGCGTCCCTCAGCAATAAGCTTTCCTCCAATCGCCGTTCCGATGGAATGGTCCCACATGAGTTGCTCCGCGATTCCAAATCGCTTGTGAAGCGCTTTACTGGATGATGCCACGACCATCGAGCGAAGGGATTTGAATCCTAAAATCATGATCGCATGTTGAACCGTTTTGCATTCTCGACGAAGGCCGTAGAAAGCGGAATTCGCAATCTTTAAAATTCTCGTCGTAATATTCGGATCTTTTTCCAGGAGCGTCGCGAGTTGAGCGGCGTTGGAATTTTGATCGGCCACAAGCTCAATCACTTTTCGAGCCACTTGAGGCATCATATTGAGGTCGCCAGCTTTTTTGACGAGATCATCTAGGCTGGGAACCGGTTCCGTAACGGCTGGAGTCGCGGGTTGAGCGGTAGGCTTTTGCACTGACTCAAAAATATCATCGGACGGACCAGGTCTCCAAGCGATTTGAATGATGCGCTATGCATTATTCCTTATGCGACGCACTCAGCTATGTCCTAGACGACGCAACTCTTCCTCATAATATTTTCGATACAAGACATCCCACTCTCGGGATCCCTCGAACGGCGCATTCGCAAGTGACATAACTTTCTTCCGGGCTTTCTCGGAGGCTTCGTTCTCTCGTCCGAAATAATCCATAAAAACCTTTTTCACAAACTTGGGGCCGTCATCTTCGTCTGCAAAATCCGCCAAATCGTCATCATAAATTTTATCGGCCACAAGGTGTGCAATATGCGAGATTTTGTCGGCCGAAAAACGACCATCGGGCGCGCCCGAGAGTACGAAATCTCGTTCTTTGGCAACTTGCTTTCGAATCATCAGGAGAGCCTTTCCTCGATCCATGGTCTCCCCCCCCTGCGCATTCAAGAGCTTTTGCGACTCGTCCTCAATTTGACGCTCCTCATCGAAGTGGCGAGTGAGCGCAGCTTCCACAGCGTTAAGCAAATTCGGTCGCGGCGTACGGGAGGTAAAATCCTTATTCGCCAGCATCAAATTCACAAGATGATTGGAGAGTTTCTTAATTTCGTCGGGTTTCAACCTCATGCGGCTAGTCTACGTGCGCCAAAAGATGCCCTGCAAGATCTCAAGGCCTCAGTTTGACAAGATGCGGGCCGGTTCATACTTTATTCGTTCAGTGGCTTCATTGGAAATTGACTATTACGAGGTGCTCAAGGTGAGCCGTTCCGCCGACGATGCGGAACTGAAGAAGGCCTTTCGCAAATTGGCTTTGGAATTCCATCCCGATAGAAACCCCTCGCCCGAGGCCGCTGAGAAGTTTCGAGAAGCCCAAGAAGCTTACGCCATTCTTTCCGATCCTCAGCGTCGCTCCATTTACGATCAATTTGGCCATGATGGGTTACGCTCACGAGGAGGATTTTCTTCGGGGGGCGCAGGCTTCGAAGATATTTTCTCAGGCTTTCAATCGATCTTTGACGATTTCTTTGGTGGAGCGGGAGCTCGTGCCCAAGCGCATGATCGTGGAGCCGATCTTCTCGTTCGGATGACGCTCGATTTTCGAGAAGCCATCCTAGGCTGCCAAAAAGATATCGATTTGAGACGTTCCGAACGCTGCGATCCTTGTAAGGGGACCGGAGCAGCCGAAGGAACTAAGCCTGAAACTTGCTCGACATGTTCGGGAAAAGGAAAAGTAAGTCGCTCTCAGGGTTTCTTCGTCTTTTCTCAAACTTGCCCGCAATGCGCCGGCTCAGGAAAAATTATAAAAAATCCCTGTCGAGAATGTCGTAGCCAAGGAAAAGTTCAAGAACAAGCCAAGGTGGAGGTCAAGATTCCCGCAGGCGTGGACTCGGGAGTTCGTCTAAGATTGCAGGGGGAAGGCGAACTTTCACCGAGCGGAAAGGCTCGGGGCGATCTCTTTGTGGAAATCCAAGTAAAGTCGGATCCTGTTTTTGAACGAGACGGCATGGATCTCTACACTCGTTCGTATGTGCCCTATCCAATCGCCGTTTTGGGAGGCGAAGTTTCGGTGCCGCTCATCGAAGGAACGAAAAAAGTTAAAATTCCCTCTAAAATGAAGAGTCCGCATAGAGCCACCTTAAAAAACGAAGGCGTCAAAGATCTCCACTCCCTTCGACGTGGGGACCTGATCGTCGAACTTCACATCGAAACGCCTGAAGATCTTTCGCACGAGGCGAAGGATCTCATCCAAAAACTAAACGCAGAGTTTCAACGAATGGATGCGCAACTGTCCTCCGATGACAATGCCCCCGACGAAGAAGGTGGAAAATGCGCGAGTGGGAAAAAGAAGAAACGAAAATTTTTCTGACCTTAGAACTGTTCAGTTCGATCGCAGACGGCCATCAAAATCCGGATCCAAATCACCAAGAGACTGAGATTCGAAGCAACAAAACAAAAAAATCGGTGAGGAACGGAATTGTAGGTGACGTGCACGATGGCATGGAGATATCGAAAAACGACAAAAGACCATGCAGCGTAAAATAAAACTTTGTCATCCATCGCGAGGAATATCGACAAAAGACAAAGCGCATAAAATACCGTCGGAACCTCGTAGAGATTCGTCCAATGTCTTGTCGTTTTCTTCACAAGTTCCGGCGGATCCTTAAACTCCATGAGCTTAAATTCAGATGCCTTCATTTTCTTGGTCGCAACGGCTCGAATGCGAGCAAATGCCGTAAGTGGCATGAGCAAAAAGCTCAGCGCACCTAAGACGAGAACGGGCAAAACCGGCGAAAAAGTGGTGATCATCTTAAAATGCGAGCGACAATCGCGTTCCGAGCGTTCGATACGCCTGAATATTAGCCTTCTTCCCCGCTTCTTTGG
>DDSI01000205.1 GCA_002343335.1 Bacteriovoracaceae bacterium UBA2394 | reverse complement strand
CCTATTCATTGGCGTGGTTGCATGCCGAGTATCGACCTCAGTATCACTTTCCCTCCGCTGTGCAGCAACCAGGACTCATGCTGCGACTCGATCAACACTGGGCCATGTTCGCGCCAAATGTTGGCGAATATGACGGATGGTACTCCATTCCTGCAAAAACAAAATCAGGTCGTGAAGTTGATCTGTGGACTGGAGTATCTCCCGTTCCGGTGAGTCCGCCCGACAGCTTCTTTTCTCACTATCGAAATATTCGATGGAAAAAATATCTCGAATGCTTGCACTTTAGAGACTATTCACGCTACCGCCAAGCAGCCGCAAATTTTTTCTGCAAAGACTGGAATGAAAATCATACAGAATCCGATCGCGTCGAAAAATTATCGGTCGTATTCCATCGACGAAAAATTTTGGCGCCCGAAGCGGGCTTTGAAGAGGATGTCGCGGTACTCATCGAGAGCCCGTGTCCCTCCGCCCCATGACAAGATGTCATTCAAAAAGACTGTTAGTTAGAATCTGATGACTCATCTAAAATGGACGTGGTTAGCGTGAGGGCAAGCATGCAATTCCTATTATTCCTTTTATTTCTTTTAGGGTTTCCCACGTTCATCTCTGCAACCGATCTTTCGGACGCTGAATTGTTAAACGCCGTGAAAAACAAAGTTCGTATCAAGGGTCTCTTTGGGAGGACTCATAAGCGAGAAATGTTGGAGGAAGCTTTTAAGTACGACAAACCGTTGAAACGTTCACAGGCTCAAATCCTACGTCACCTTATTGAGTCGAAAGCCGTCTCAATCCATTTCTCCCCAATTTTCGATTCGCAATTAGATATTCCATCCAACGTCATTCGAATAGGCACGACACCCTGGCCCGAGAGTGCTCTTCGCTACTGGAATCAATTAGGTATGCCACCCAGGACTTTATTGAACGCCTTACTAGAAGAAGGTGCTCATCACATGTTGAAACACGGAACAAGCCTGCGATTTTCTTACCTTCATGAAGCGGAGTCATTTCTCAAATCGAACGTCCACGAAATTATGGCAGACGCCAAATTGTCGATCGAGGCAAAGCGGCTCCATGGCGAGCTCGTGGACACGTTAGAACAACTTATTTTCGTAAATGAAATTCATGCGAAATCCTTTTCCTATGGAAACGTTTTTGGTGGCGTTAGCGACGCCATTGCGACCTATCAACCCTATGCGAATCGTTTCACGGCCTCCGCTTACTTCCCAGAAATGAAAGCGCATAGTGCACATTTTGGAAACTTCGATAAGTCGAGAGCAAATCTCTTCTTTCAATATCAACGGGAAGGAGCGTTGAAAAATCTTCGCCATTTTAGAAGAGACTTTAAGGCGTTTCGGAGAGCGCTTCGGGCTCGCTGATGCGATATACACCTTGGGCCGCGAGCAAGGTGTTGTAATGCAAGCGCAGCACCGGATTTAATGTTCCGTCGGAATCGATTTGATATCCACCGGCTAAATTCCAAACGATCGGAATATTAAAATCCCTTGCCATCTTGAAAATCATTTCATCCCGCTTCATCATCTCCGCAGTCGTGAGCATGCCTCCTAGAGGGTCCTTTATGTGAGGATCGGCGCCTGCTTGATACAAAATAAGATCGGGTTTAGTTCGCTCTATGTCGTTTCTCAAACTTTCCAAAGCTTCAAAATACCTGGGCACTTGATCGCGAATGTAGAATTCTCGGCCCGCGGTGAAGTGAAATACGCGACCCTCCAAATCTTTTCGAAAAAGAATGTCATCCGTTCCATCCCCTTTGTGCATATCCAGATCCACAATGGCAACTTTTCGAACTGCACCTTCATCTAACAGAATCTTCGCGGTGAGTGCCAAACCATTGAAGGTACAGAACCCACTCGCACAACTCGTATGAGCATGATGAAATCCTGAAGTTGGAGAATGAGCGATTCCGGATTTTAAAGCTTCGCGTGCAGCGGCCAGCATCGAAGCGCTGGTATATCGAAGCGAGTCAGCAATTTCGGGATTGCGATTTCCGAATCCATTTTTTTCAGTGAGGTTAAAAATTCCATCCACGTATGCAGAATCATGAACCACCTTGAAATCCGCCGGTGACAGCGGCGGGAATGAAACGATTTCAGTGGGAGCATTGTTGGCTCGATAATAGTCCATCAATTGAGCGGGCTTGCCGGCACTAGGGCTATAACTTCCCGAATCAGCCACATTCATTTCAGGACGGTAAAAAACTTTGATGACTTCTCGGCAAGGCAAGGCGTCTGCATTGGAGATACCAATCGACAAAAGAATGGAAATGGATGTCGCACGCATAAGACCCATCGGTCATTTCTAGTGCAATTTCCGGGCCATGCGTCATAGGTTAATGGAATGAAATTTGCAGTTTAATGGCCTGCGAGGGCTATGCGTGAAATCCAGGATTTGGCTTCCTATTCTTTTTTTAGCGTCATTTACCACCTCGGAGGCGGTTGCGATGAGTCCCCTTTATCGCTGCATTTCAGCAGCGGCTGCTTTGAAGGGATATACAGCTCCCGAACATTGGCAGTCCGATACAGAATATCAGTCGGAACTCAGCAACCTCAAATCCGCAATTTTTCAGATGAATTTGCCCCAAACCCTTGAACTACTTCGAAGGGCGCAAAGTAAGTGGCTCTTTGGATCGGACGAGGATTTTCTGAAACATCGACAACTCATGGATAAAGTTGAAACTTGGATTCGAATTTATCTAAAGAGCTCAGCCCTTATTCAACTGATTGAGGAACAAAATCAGACGGATCTTGAGAGACTGGAGAAGCTAGCGGATAGTGGGAATTTCCTCGCCCTCAATCTTCTAAATAGATTTCGCGCGCGAAACCACCCCGTAGATCTGCATGAACTTGCCACCCTAAGTCTTCAGCATGACCTGGCGATGAGGCAACGAGACAAATTCGACAGTTTCGATATTGCCTTGAGAATGCAGCGGATAAAATTGGATCGAAATTACGAACTCAGTCTGCGAGCGTTGATTCTCCACTTAAGGGAAGATTCCAAAAAGACGAATTAATCGCTGAAAATAACTTTTCGAAAGTCATCGGCAATGGACTTTAGGTTGTCTGGTGAAACAAAACCCGATGTGGGCTTGTCTTCGAAATTAATTCTATCCGTGTTCGCGAGCCAATCCTTCATCGTGGGAATTGCATCGCCGCGCTCTCGCCGAATTAACGGGGCCGCATAATAGGCACCATCGTTGGCTATTTCCAATTTTCTTCCCGTGGCTGCAAGAGCTCGAAAGCTAGGCACCTTGAGCAAGGCCTCTTCACTCACCTTATTTAGAAAAACCATTCGGTGAAGCGCATCATTGAACTGCCACTGATTGACGAGAATAAGCTGCTCCGACTTGTGAATATTATGCGGTGAAATCTCGGACAGCACTTGCCGCAGGCGACGTCCCGCTCCCGGCATTTTTACAGGAGATCCTCTTGGCACGCCTTCTAATCCCCCAATGTGAATCATTCCATCATATCGAAATGTAAGATAACCCGTATTCGTGGGTGCCCCCCCTATAAAGAGAGTCCCCTCTCCATCAGAGGCTCGAAGAAAAATATCATATCCCTCCGGCGTGGTAGTTACGAATTTATCAAGGCCTCCCGCATCCCAATAAGAGCCGGAAAATTTGTATTCTTCTCCCGCGCGCTTTTTCAGATCCGCCAATACGCTGTGATGCATTTTCCGAAATTTCTTAATTTTGGCGGCCCGCTCCATCCGCAAAAGCTGCTGAGCTTCACTCCAACCCTTGAATCCTCTCAATCGAGTCATGAAAGGGCGGGCGTGGACTGTAGTTTCGAGTAGTCCGAGCAAGGTGATCGCGCTCAGTAACCAGGAGAAACTCCAAAGTCGCATTTCTCTATTTTTCCATAGAAGTGATTTTAATGCTCAATGACAAAGAGTTTGAATTCGGGACTCTTCGCCTTACGACGCTCGGTATCAAGTGTGATTTGATCCTCAGGAACGGCTTTACCCACGAGGTAGGATCGGACCGATTCATAACGGGCGTTAGTAATGGAATCCGCCTCCTTGGTAGAAAGCTGCGATTGCAACACGAGCGTGACCGACGGATTGTCGAGCAGATACTTGGACGTCTGATCGAGAACGGCCATCATGTCTGGCTGCACCGAAGCATCATTTTCAAAAAAGACGAGCGTGCCAGGAATGCGGCGTTTTCCAACGGCGGCCTTCGAGGTGACATCGCCTGCGGACTCGTCTTCCTCTTTCTTTTTCTCAGCGGCTTTAGGCTTCTCCCTGGGTGGAGGAGCCTTCACGGCTGGAGGGTTTTTAAATTCCGGCTTCGCAGGTGCAGTCACTTTCACAGGCTCAGGAAACTTTTGAGTGGGCGCCTCTTCACTGCTCGAAACTTTTTCGTCGACGGGCACATTGAGCGCCTCTTTTTCTTCAGCAGATTGCGCGGTCTTTTCGCCCACACTTTCGACTTTCGATAAATCGAGTTGGGGTTCAGCATCGGCATCCTCCGCAATTTGCTCAGCGGGCGCGCCTTTCGGAGTGGCGAGTTTCGATTCCGTCGACGCTCCAGCTTTCGCTTTCTTACTCACATCGTCTTCAGGTTCCACGGCCGACTTTTCTTCTTTCTTCGGGATGGAAACGACGATTTTCGCGGGTGCGGGTTTAGGTGCGGGAGCTACTGCGGCAGAAGAAGGTTTTTTAGGAGCCGGCACTGCCGCTCCTGACTTCTTTCCCGCTAAGTAACGTGCGAGAGCTTCTTTTGGCAAAGAGCGCTTGTAGAGTTTTGCCCGCGCATCTTCCTTTTCCAACTCTTCGGCCGATTTTACGTCGGCCGCCGGAGCTTCCGGGGTGACGGCAGCAAGATCTGCGGGCGCGGATCCTGTCGGAGCTGCAGCTGTCGGGGGAATGGGATCCTTCTTCAAAATCGACTGGGCGATGGCGGTCGATTCCTTGAGCTCCTTCAAAGCCACGTCATACCGCGCGGAGTCCATCAGGAACTTTCCATTGCGAAGCTTCTCTTCCGCCTCACGGATTCGAGGCGATTGAGGCTGCTCTTTCTTCACCTGCTGAATGAGCTTTTCTGCTTTGAAATATTCGCGGGTGGAGTTTTGAACTGCACACCCGGAAAGAAAGACCAATCCACAGAGACCCGCTATGAAGCCTCTAAACCCTATTTTTAACGAAGATATCGAAATTTCCACCTACTAGGACTATAAGCTTTCGCAGATTGAGGATGCAAGAATGGACGTACAAGACAGAGACCGATTGACCACCGCGGGGGAGCTTTCAGCCATCCTCGCACATGAAATTAAGAATCCCATGAACTCCATCATTATTAATATGGAAGTGCTGCGAACTGCCATTTTAGAGGTAACCGGTGCCGCCGAAACTCCTGCCGCTGGGCGCGCCAAAAAATATTTGGATGTCATTGAGGGTGAAATCAAACGGCTGGATAAAGTCATTCGAGGCTTTTTAGATCTTTCCGCCCCCGCTCAAACTACGAAAGTCCCTTTCAAGTTGAACCCTGTGATTCAAAATCTGGCGGACTTTTTGGCTGCGGAGATGAAGCTGAAGGGAATTCGAATGGAGCTCAAACTGAATTCTGAGCTGGCCAACGTTACGGGAAGTCCTGATCAGATCAAACAGGCTCTTTTAAATTTGCTCATCAATTCCATCCAAGCCATGCCGCAAGGCGGTACGATGGAAGTAGAGACTCTGCAAAATGATCGAGTGATCTCTGTGCGACTTTCGGATTCGGGCCCGGGCATGGACGAAAATATGCTGTCAAAAATTTTTAATCCCTACTTCACGACAAAGGCAAAGGGCAGCGGACTCGGTCTTACCATTGTGAGACGCGTGATGAGGGATCACGGCGGCGAAGTGCGCGTAGAGTCTGTGCCCAACCAGGGCACTACCTTTACTTTGAACTTTCCTCGTCGACTCGCGGCAACCGCTGAGTCAAAATTGGAAACTGAGTAATAACATGGCCACTTCTGATTCCACTCCCCAAAATCGCGTGCGAATTCTCGTTGTAGACGATGAATCGAATGCCGCCACAGGTTTGAAAGACCTGCTCGAAGGTTGGGGTTATGATGTCGCCGTTGCCAATGACGGACGTCAGGGGCTGGAGACGGTCAAAAGGTTTCAACCGAGCATTATTCTCTCCGATTTGGTGATGCCAGAGATGGACGGCATGAATCTCCTTCAAACGCTGAAGGAAGAGGGTCTCCTTGATCACTGCGTTTTTATTATTCTCTCCGCGCATGGAAATATTGGAACGGCGGTCGAAGCGATTAAGAACGGTGCGCACGATTTTCTCCCGAAACCTCTCGATGTAGTTCGCCTTAAGATTCTTTTAGAAAATTTTGCCAAGCGAGCACGCATTGATTTGGAGATGGTCCAATTAAAGGACAAGGTTCGAAAGCTCGGAACCTTCGGCAAATTGAATGGCTCCACGCCGAAGATGAAGAATGTCTTTAAGCAAATTCAGATTATCTCTCCGACGTCGGCATCGGTTTTAATTTTGGGAGAAGCGGGAACGGGAAAGGAACTGGTCGCCAAAGCCATTCACCAGCACTCCAAACGAAGTGATCGACCGTATCTGGCAATTAACTGCGCTGCGATGCCGGAAAAGATTTTGGAAGGCGAGTTATTTGGCCATGACCGCGACGGGAAACCCGAACCTGGCGCTCTTGAACTTGCCAATGGGGGCACCATTTTTCTGGATGAAATTGGAGATATCTCCATCGATCTTCAAACGAAGCTATTGAAGGTTTTGGAAAATGGGACCTTTCGTCATGTCGGCGGAAAGACGGAAAACACGACCGATGTACGAGTGATCACAGCGACGAATCGAAATTTAGAAGAAGCCGTGGAAGAAGGGGCATTTCGCGAAGATCTTTTTTATCGTTTAAATGTTTTCATTATCAAACTTCCGCCTCTGCGAGAGAGAGCGGAGGACATCCCCCTTCTCGCCCAAAAT
>DDSI01000010.1 GCA_002343335.1 Bacteriovoracaceae bacterium UBA2394 | reverse complement strand
CCCCAAAGCATTGCAGAAGTCGTCATGAGTGAGCGCTCCATCGCATTCACGATTTCTAAATGACACCCTCCGCAAGCCTCCGGCGC
Organism: Bacteriovoracaceae bacterium UBA2394; assembly: GCA_002343335.1. Classification (GTDB taxonomy): domain Bacteria; phylum Bdellovibrionota; class UBA2394; order UBA2394; family UBA2394; genus UBA2394. The sequence goes on along the minus strand of DDSI01000010.1, from coordinate 5,062 downwards.
GACTCTCAAGTCACCCGGGTTTACGAAGCGGACAAATTCAGGAGATTCCTTTAGCCATTTCGCATAGGTGTGTTCGGGATTCGCCGAGCTTTTCCAAAGCTCAGAATTCTTGGGAGCGACGTGTGCTTTCGTTTTCGAATTTAACCATTCTTTGGAGTCACGAACGAATCCCTCCGCGCGAACGCTGGCGTCTCCTCCATGACAATGCGCACATCCCAATGCGACCGCAGGACTGTCATGCATGGTGGAGGCATCGCTTTTGCTGTGGCAATCCACGCAACCCCTACTTGCTTGTCTTACCTCTATCTCCGACATTCCAGGCGTTGGTGTAAAGGATGTGGCAACCCACATCCAACTCGCCATACTCAGAAAGACAATCATCAACTCGAACCTCGTCCTTTAATAAGTAAAAATCAGATTTGTAAAAGTCTGAAAGTAAAGTTCACTGCCAAATAAATTCGCAAACCCGTCTTCTGGAATAAACAACGCTCCGCCGAGTTTAAATTGCACATTGTTGTTTAAAAAAGGACGATACAAAAATCCCGTAGAGAGGTCATAACCCAAATTTTGACTGATGCTACCATCCTGCCGCAACTGTTCAATGACAGCTGAATCATCCAATCGAATGAAGCTATAGTTATTGAGCATCTTCAACTGGGGCAAAATTTCAATATCAATTCCCAGGTGAAATATTTGAACACCTGGGTTTACAAAATTGTTTTGTCCCTGCTCCTTTCCAGGACGCAAATTGGGAAGCAATGAAAGTCGATTGTTAAGATTGGTTACACCACCCGCAATGAAGGGCAACCCTTGCCTCTGCCAGTAGGAAAATTCTCCACCTGCAAAATTTGGCTGATCCACAATGCCATCGAAGCCCGTGCCCTTATCATCATTCGGATCGCGATCGCCAGACGCCCAAAAGGCGGAGCCCTTTACACGAAACCAATCGATATCATATGAAATCTCCAGTGCGGCCATCCAAGCACAGATCCGCACTTCGCGACCTGCAATCGGATTATGCGTTTCCTTTCCCATCACAAAGTAAAAGGATTCCGACACATTCCAGCGCCCAAAGTGTCCATCGCCATTCACGCCGAGATAGGCGGTATGAACATCTTTCCGGCGTTGGTCCCCAATGGACGTGGGTCGAACTAAGAAGCCATTCTTATCGTAGACATCCGGACCTTCAGACGAGAGATCGAATCGATAGATCCCGACGCCTTGCAAGGTATGACCTAGAACTGGAAAATCCTGTCGATATAAATTTGCGACAATGACATTTTCCTGTCGGTCATCGAAAAGCGAATTCAATCCGGAATTCGTTTCTTTATCGAGCCGACGGAAGAACGCGAGATTATACTGCCATTTGTTGTCGGCATAATTGCCAAAGAGGCGAGCTCCCGGTTCCGCGCTAAAATAAACAAAGCCTCGAAAGTCTGCATTGAAAGGCTGGATTCCCAAACGCATCGCTAAAAAGTCATAGCGCTCACTCAGATCGATCAAATGAAACTCGGCTGAGAGCTCTTGAAATCCCAAATGATAATCGGATCTCGAGTTTCCACTCATCGGGTTTGCTCGAAGCAGCCCATACTCTCCTAAGCGAGCATAGTTAAAGTTGAATACGGGTTGGATTCGGAAATCGAAATTGGGGGGCTTAAAGGAAGTATTTCCCTGATACAGCGATAACAAAAATGCAAAAGACTGTGCGTAGACAAATTGATCAGGGTCGCCAAAAAATCCTTGAGAATCCGGTCTTTGCGTAACTGCTCCAAAGATCGACACGGGGACGGGGGATTTTCGATATTCAAAGAAGGAGTCTGAAGTGATGCCAAGCTCGAGAAACCAAGGGCTTTCCTGAGAACCAAAAATGGGAAGATCCCCCTTCAAAATATTTTGATTGTAAGGGTCATACCATTTCCCTTGATAGAGCATGTCCCACCGATTGAGTATGGTCTCACTCTCTCGGACGGGTTCTTGCGCTTTCTCCTCCACGGATTCGACTTGTCTCTTTGAGCCCGGACGTCGCCGACCTTCCTGAGGTTCGGCGGAGAGGGGCCACAGCGTAGCAATCAAAATAAAAAGCGGCACCCTAGAGGTCATTGCAGACATTCTGATCTTCCGATCCTATCCACGGGGATTCCGGGCAATTGACGTAGCGAAGTCGAGTGTTCTTCACCGATGGTATTTGAATTTTGTCAGATCTCAATTCTCGAGCCGCATTGAAACCTAAAACTGGATCTCCCACTGAGGAGTGACCGGCCGCATTGAGTCCGCGGCGACTCGCTCCGTAAAACGCAATCAAATCGTCTTGATCAATTCCGTCGCCGCTTACTCCGATTGCTCCCACGAGCGTATTTCCTCGATAGAGTGGCACCGATCCAGGAAAAATCTGAATCCCATTCGCAAGCTGCGTGGAAATAGCTCCTTCGACACAAGAGTCTGGAAATGGAACCGAGGCGATGAGACCAAGGGCCTTGGCGAGATTGGTGAAAATCAAATCAAATTGCAGACCTGTATTAAATGGACTCCATGTATCCATTGCAGCATTCGTCGAGCCTGGGAAAGGAAAGGATAGCGGCCCCGGATCGCGGCCGTCGACGCCATCGGGAAAATAAGGTCTTGAGAGATTCCCTATCGCACGATTGGAAAATGCATGATTCCCCGAAAAAATGTTCGACCCTAACAAATCTTCCGCAGCAGAAACGAATGTGCCAAAACCAGCAGTCGAAAGATCGGCCCCCGCCGTGGAGCTAGAAAAAAATGCGGCACTCCGTGCTTTTTGAAGGGAAACGTCGATTCCAAAAACTGGTGCGTCCTGACTTCGAACGTAACCAAGCGGCACTCCCCGATGATCGACTACCCAAATATTTACGCGGGCGGCAGTATCCAGCGGCCTACGGATCGCAGCTCGAGCTTTTGAGGCGACCGTGATCGCAGAATCTAAAAGGGCGTCCACTTCCACAATGCTGAGCTCAGCTCCGCCTAGCGTAGTTCCAGCCTGCGTAGGGTATCGAAGCGTGCCGTCTGCTAAGGTGAGCGTTTCCACATTTATTCCAGCGCGTGTTGTTGAAAGAATTCCTGAGGCGGCGTCCCCGTAGGTTGATCCAGCGCGCGGAGTAGATGTAGAAAACTCCGTGACGGCGAGAAATTGAGCAGGATCCAGTGTATCAAGAGGCTCGAGCGCGCTCATATCCAAATCTTCATAGCCAATATCTGAGTAGTTGAGAGATTTCGTGCGATTCACATTTGGAGCCACGCGTTTTGAAGGAGCCTCAAGATCCACGGTACCGATGAGCGCAAGTCGCTCCTCAATGTCATTGTCCGCATTTCGAAGATCGCGATCGAGCCTATATTGACCGTCTAGCTCCACTCCAACTCCACCGACGACATCGCCTTTTCGATAGAGAGGCAAACCGCCCGGATCTGCACTAAGGCCTAGAGGTAAGAATCTCGGTCCAATCAATCCTCCGATCGAGGGCTTAGTGACAGAAGCTCGAGCGTCGTCGTCCACTTCGGGATTTCGCACCGTGAGATCACTGCAAGGCAGCTGAGAGAATTGCACGCCAAAAAGCGGCCCTGCTGTTTGAAATTTTTCTCCCGGATTAAAATGCTCTTGAATGATTTGACTCGCCGTTCGCGTCGAAAAGGCGTTGCCTTGGCTGCTAAGATAAGCTCCCGTCCCCGCCTTTGAAATGGCTGCAAGCGTGGATGGAACAGAAGTATTTTCCAACCCTCCCACCGCGTTGATTTGCCCATTGACTGTGGTGGTCGCGCTCGCGCCAGTCATTTGATAAACAGCGAGGACGTTGCCCACCCGATCAACGACTGCCACGGTGGCGGCGACGTCAAACACGCGAGCTCCTGTGACAACTCGCCGAACAATTGTTTCAACATCTGCCATCGAAAGACTCTGATGCTCGCAAGCGCCATCACAATTGAAATCCGCCTTCGTCGCCCCTCCCTTTCGTCCCGACTCACTCGAGCTACAAGCATGTAGAAAGAGGAACGCGAGGAGCACTAACCAATTTCGAGTCATGGGTGCCAACTCCCTTCCTTCGGTAAGCGCAAGGTCTCATGATAGGAGTGACAGTCTGAACACTGAGTCTTGATGGCATCTGCTCGGACCTCGGGCGAATGACACGACTGGCACTCGGCCACTCCTGGAATATTGAGATCCTCCGCCGACGTTGAAGAGAGCACGGAAGTATGACAATTGCTGCAAGCAAAAGCCTGGTGCTGCCGGTGAGTGAAACTCGACTTATTCTCCACCCACTCTGACGGAAACCCGACTCTCAATACCTGATAAGCACTTACACCCTTGGCTGCCACTTTCTTTTTTTCAATCACGTGACAGGTGCTACATGCTTTTTGTTCGAAGAGCCGAATCTCAGCCAGTCGCGCCTCCTCGTCTGGGGACTTCATGGGTTCCAAACGTTTGCCAGGTCTTCTCGCCAAACCTCGCTCTTTTTCCTGCACTCGCGTTTGAGTACGGTAAATTTTTAGAAGAGTGGAAAATACCTCGTCCGGTCTTCCGTGTGAGACTTCAAATTCCTTCAGACGCTCGTCGAAATCCAGGCGATGGCACTCCGAACAATCCCTTTGAAATGAGATCGGCTCGAAACGATCTGGATGAGAAGGACTTAAGTGGCAATTGGAACAATCCAATGTGCGATCCCCTTCCGGTGACCATAGCGCCTTTTCTAAATGAACTTGATGGTTGAACTTAAAGTTTGCTTTCCGATCCGGAAAGAGAAGTGGAAATTTCGGATGATGCTTCCAGCTGGGAACCAAGGGGAGCTTCGTCTCAGCTTTCAGAAGTTTCATCGTGGGCTCTGAAGCATGACAATCCTGACATGTTTGGGATGCTAGAGAAAATAATCCGCCCTCCCCACGGTGTTCGGAATGGCAATCGACACATCGAGTGGGATCCTTCGACGAATCCTTGGAAAGTGGGAAATGCTCGGTAAGAGAGTGGCAGGAAACACATTTTGCATTTGGAACGATATCAAAGTCCGCCGTGTGACAAGAGTTACAGTCTTTGGGGATCGGTCGATGCGCGCTG
>DDSI01000103.1 GCA_002343335.1 Bacteriovoracaceae bacterium UBA2394 | reverse complement strand
TTGGGATATCACGAGTCACTGGCGGCACCGGTGCCGCCGCAAGATAGATTCCTTGAATGGCTTGGAGCAGTCGTTGATCGCCTTGATTGAAACAGCCCAAATGAGGAGTGTCCGGAGTATGCAACTTAGGAGCAACGACTCCCTCGCTTTGAGGAGAAGACGCCTGTTTAGATAACTCCGCATTGATTCCCTTTTGCATTTCAGAAGTGATTTGATCACCTGCCTTCTGAAGTCGATCCTCGATCATTCCCGCTTCCATCTGCGCTAATTTTTGAGCAGTCCCTTCCAACGCACTGCCAAGATCCTCGAACCATTTTTTGAGGGCTTCATTGGAAATGGATTTGGTCAAATACCGTTTTGCCCAAGCTTCCAAGTTTTCTTTACCGCCTACAATTTTTTCCCAGATCGCCTCAGTATTTACTCGAATGGGCTTCCGCACATCTAGGGGAGCACCAACATTGCGACGTACAAATCGAGTCAAAGATCCCACGGCAGAACGGTCGATTCCATCCGTCAATCCCGGGATCGGAAAAATCGGAGCACCATAGAGAAGCTCATCGCCTAACGGAGTTCGGTCTCGGGCTTGCGCTTCCAAGCGCAAGATTTCTATATCTCCATTCACCGCGCGGAAGGCGTCGGTGAAAACTTTCTTAGGAATTTTAGAAAAGACCTGGCGATATTTTTCTTCGGCAATCTCCTTTGCTTTATCTTTTTCGATTTGCGAGACCTTCACATCCAGTCCGAACATCGCAAGTCTCCAAGCATTCCCCAGATCGAAAACGTCGCCCGATATAGGCTTATTGCGATATTGCCCTCGTGCAAAACTTTGCAGTCCGTCTGCAATGACGCCCCCTTCAATTTCGCTCCTAGGTGTAAATTCAGGATTCAAGGAAGAAATGAAGGACGTCAAATTGGTGTAAATCGGAATGATCACCGGCCGTTTCGCAATGGGATCCCAAACTTCCTTCCCATGAATGACGAGCTTTCCTGAAAAATTTCCTGGCGTAAGGCGAAGTCTCAATTTATCCACTCTTTCATCCGCCTCTTTGAGATCGATGACCACTTCCTCAGGTGCGTCGACGACGACTGTGAATTCGGCGAGCGCCGGGGCATCGATGAGATTTTCAAACTCGGGCGGGAACCAATCTCGAGGAACTTTATAAATTTGATGACCCGCTCGACCCGCTCTGACCACTGCCGTATTTTCTCCCTCCCCTTCAAGATGCAACTGAATGGAGTGAGGCTTCAACTTGAGAGAAACGATTTGAGACCGCGGCATCGTTGGATCCTTCACTTCCAACATTTTTCGAAGCGTTAGTACGGGCGGCTTCGCGACTTCCTCTTCAATCTCGGCTTGCATGTAGCGTTCGAGCCATGCTTTCAAAGCATCTTTTCCTTCCGATCCAAGCGCGAGTCCGATGGCTTCCATGATCTGGTTCTTTTGAATAGAGAGTTGCGCCAGAAGATCCCCATGGTGTTCTACGACATTGCGTAGAAGTTTTTCATAGCGATCGGCACTCTCATTTGTGCGAAGGTCCTCTCCAAACCCCTGACGAATTCTTTGAGATCTCTCCAGAAGTTCCTTTGCATAAGCCACCGACTGAAAAATCCTGAGAGACTCACTAATGTCAGGATGTCTCACCCCAAAATCGAGCACTTCAGTCACGGCCAAAGGCTTGGCATCCAAATCGATATTCTCCGAATCGATCTGAGGATACTGGCGTCCCTGAGGATTTTTGTGCCACTTAATCGGCAGAGTTAATGTTGCTTCTCGGTAGGCCAGACGAATATTGGATGAGATTACAAATTTCTTTAACGCTTCGGACGAAGCCTGGTGTTTCACCAAGATTTCGCGAAGTCCAGGATCCATGACACCCAATTCCGCGAGATCCGCTGATGAGAATTTTGAAAATTCAGGAATTAAATTCAGCTCGATGACGGACGGCACATTGAAATCCACCTTCACTGCGTTCAAATTCACTTCGCCGCGCACTTTCACGTCTTTGAGCGGAATGGAAACCTTTCCTGCCATGACGACATTTCGGCTCNNGCGGCACTCCCTTCTTCGTCGTCAAGATATGCAAAACCCTTCAACTTTCCAGAAGGCAATCTTTCCCATCCAATGAGAATGTCCACCTTTTGCTTTCGATGAATCCATGCCTCGGCCTCCCTAACGGCTTGATCGAACATCCGCTTTCCAATGCCGTTGTTGCCGAGCAGCGCTTCCGCAATTGCCTGCACCTGCTTCCAATTCATCAGCTGATCGACAACGTGGCCCGCCTCTCGAGGGGACAGAAGGAGCTTCGAGAGATTGCTTCGAATCGCGTCTAAGCTGAGAGAGATTCTATTTTGAGAATCGGAATTCAAATTTGCCGAGAGCTCCGCTTCGATTCCCACAGAAGGGACGGTCACGGTGGCTTTCTCTAAAAACGAAATCGGTTTGCTCTGCCCTTTCGGCGTGATGGTGATATTTCGAAATGTTTGCTCCATGGACAGAGTGGATCGGATTTGAGGACGCACTAAAGGCTGCCCCCAGAGATCTTGTGAAAGAATTGCGAAAGGGTCCTTCAAATCAAGAATGAGCTCATCTGTTGCCTGCGAAAAATCCGATCGCGGTCCTTTTGCTCCCGAGATGTTCTTCAATCCCAGTGGGTTTTGGCTTTGCTCCCATAGTTCTTCCACATAAGGCCAATTCACTCTCTCTTCGAACTGCTTAACTTGTTCGCGTTCAGCACGCGTTTGATAATGCGGATTTGAATCAGTAGCCAGTTTCACGGACGTGGAATCAAATGTGGTCGTTACTTCAACTTCACCTCCGAGCTTCCATTCCGTCTCCACAAGTTCTTTGAGTAGTTGACGCCAAGTGGTTTCGTTTTCGGGGGCGACAAGACCCTTTGATTTCAGCACATGGAGGACTTCATTGATTTGCTCTTCAGCGAAGGGAGCCTCGAAAGGACGAATTGTTGTGAGAGAGTCGGATTGAACTTTATCCGTGTAAGATTCTTTCATTTTTCGCTCTAGGATCTCGGAGAGGTTCGGGGCGATTCCCCACATCAAAAGTCTTGTGAAGCGACGTCTTCCCGTCGGTGAAAATTGAACTGCGATGCTCGGAGGGTTTTTGTCGGAAGTATATTCGACTCTCGACGTTGTAGGTTCTGTTTGGGCTAGGAGCGTGGTCGTTACGAATGCGCCAAATAGGGCTCCAAATACTGCCAATAGCAATAGCCTCAGACCTCGTGCCACGAGGCTAAAGTGTGCAAGTTCAGTGCCCGCAGTTTGAGGGCACTAACCCCTTAAAACCTCTTTAAACAGCAATTTAAGACCCACCATGAAGAGAATGGGGCCCGAACTCCTGGATCTGGGCCCAGACCTTCTTTTTGAGGGTCGGATTCCCAAGGGCCTCACTTACCGAAGAGGACGTCCATCGATATGAGATAGGACCGCCGGGAGTTTGAATGGCACCCGCTTCCAAAGCCGTTCCAAAAAATGATTCGCCTCCCCATTGAAAAATTTTCTGCGGATGGAGTTCGGCAAGCGATTTCAAAATGGAGGGCTGCATTTTTTCTCGGAAGCGCAAAATTTTCCAGGAGGTGGATTTCAATTTCAGCGCGACTGCTATTTTTTCTAACGCCGCGGTCTCCGCCCCTTCGTCCGCCCCTTCAGGAAGCAAAAACACCCATGCCAAGCGCGGGCGGGAGACTCCTTTTGGGAGCGCGACTGCAGACTTGCGCTGCTCACGCCTAAGAGCTTCGATAAGCATTTCTCGCTGTAGCATGCTCGAGGGTTAAGAGATCTGTCCTTGACCCTCAATGAGCGGGAAACCTATTTTAAATGCATGCTGAAAAAGGCCATGCTCTTCACTCCGGGGCCCACTCCGATACCTGATCGAGTGCTTCGCGCGATGGCGACTCCCATCCCCTATCACCGTGCGGAAGATTTCAAAAAGTTATTGGGAGAATTGCGAGTTCAACTCAAATCGCTCTTTGGCACGAAGAATGAAGTGGCAATTTTATCGTCCTCCGGCACCGGCGGGATGGAGGCAGCGCTGACTTCTCTCTTAAGAAAATCGGATCGAGTGCTCGTGGTAGATGGAGGAAAGTTTGGAGCACGTTTTGCAAAAATGTCTCATGCTTTCGGACTTTCCACGGATGTTGTGAAAGTGGAATGGGGCTCGGCCGTCACCATTGCGCAAATTGAAAAGGCGATGAATGGAGGTCACGCGGCTCTTTGCATTCAGATGTCCGAGACTTCGACTGGAACGCAACACCCCATTCGGGAAATTGCGCAGTGGCTGAAGAAAAATCATCCGAAATGTTTACTCATCGTAGATGCCATAACCGCGGTGGGCGCGATGCACGTGCCCATGGATGAATGGCAAATCGATGCGCTCATTTCGGGATCCCAAAAGGCCTTGATGCTACCTCCGGGCTTGGCTTTTGTGGCCGTGAGCGATCATGCCAAAGCAGCGATGAAACTTTCCGATCTTCCCAAATTTTATTTTGATTTGCAGAAGGAGCTCCAGCAGATCGAGCAAAATCAAACCGCTTTCACTCCCGCGATTTCACTTATTCTTGGACTGAAGGAATCTTTGGCCATGCTCTCCGAGGAGGGGCTAGAAAATGTGTACAAACGCCACCTCGGAATTGCGGAAGCTACGCGAAAAGCTCTTCAGCATTTGGGATTAAAATTGGCGTCGTCGAGTCCGTCTGTGGCCTGCACAGCAGCTTACTTGCCCGAAAAATTGGATGGGAAAGCATTTTTAAAGAAGATTCGAGAACAGCATGGATTTCTGATCGCCGGAGGGCAGGATGATTGGGAAGGTCGAGTCCTTCGACTTTCTCACTTGGGCTATTACTCTGCCTTCGATTTGATGAATGCAGTGGCGGCCATTGGCGCGGAGCTACGGCGAGCCGGCCACTCTCCAAACACCTCAAAAGCCACAGAAGAATTCCTCAGCTTGATCTAGCGTGAATCTCTAAAAAACACGTGACCCACACGGGATTTCAGGGCTCGAATGGCGGAGTAAATGAGATCAGAAATGAAAACAAATTCTTTGCGACGTAACACCGTACTTGTAGGCATTCAATGGGGCGATGAGGGTAAAGCCAAAATTATCGATCACTTGGCGGAATCTGCTGATATCGTCGTGCGATTTCAAGGCGGTAACAACGCCGGCCATACGATTGTAGTGGGCCAAGAAAAGACGGTACTTCATCTGATTCCTTCGGGAATTTTACACACCAACACGGTGAATGTGGTTGGAAACGGCGTCGTGTTCGACATGAGCGTCTTTTTGGAAGAGAAAACCAAATTAGAAGCTCGCCAAGTAGACGTAAGTCCAAAACGACTGAAAGTTTCTGAACTCTGTCATGTGATTTTCCCGCTTCATCAACTCTTGGATCGCGCTCGCGAATCAGCCAAATCAAAAATTGGAACGACTGGGCGCGGAATCGGTCCGACGTACGGCGACAAGTCCATGCGACTAGGATTACGACTTGGGGATTTAAATCGACCCGAGACCGCAAAGGCCAGATTTCTCGCCAACTATCATGAGAAACTCTTGCAGTTAAAGGAACTCGGACAAACGGAAGTTCCGCCTGCGGATGAAATGTGGGCGCAGTGTTTGGAAACGTTTCAGAAGATCAAACCGCACCTGGTCGATACATCACGATTCTTGAACGACGAGAGCAAAGCGGGAAAGCAGGTTCTCTTTGAAGGAGCGCAGGGAACCTTGCTCGACATCGATTACGGCACCTATCCCTATGTGACTAGCTCCAATACGTCTGCAGGGTTTGCCTCTTGCGGCACGGGACTCGGTCCATCGCAACTTCATTATGTTTTGGGACTTACGAAAGCTTACACGACGCGAGTGGGCTCCGGTCCGTTTCCGACGGAATGTTTGGAATCGGATGCCGAAGTGGGGCAATGGATTGCCAAAAAGGGAAATGAATTTGGTTCCACCACGGGACGGGCAAGACGCGTGGGCTGGTTGGATTTGGTGGCGCTCCGGCGTGCGTGCGAAGTGAACGGCGTGCAGGGTTTAGCACTTTCGAAGCTCGATATTTTATCGGAATTAAAATCGATCAAAATTTGCACGGCTTACGAACTCGATGGAAAACGCTCGCAGAATTTTCCGAACTTCGATCTGGAACGAGTGAAATGCGTTTATGAGGAAATCGAAGGCTGGCCTAATTTTCACGGCACGCAAAAAGAAAATGAACTTCCCAAGGCAGTTCTGCAATTCATCAAACGCATTGAAGATTACACAGGCGTTCCCGTCGCGATGATCTCGACGGGCCAAAAGCGCGATGAGATGATCGTGCGCGTTTAGGTGTGGGAAATTAAAAAGGGCAGTAGGGGCATAAACTGCCTTTTTAACTTCCCACACCCCTGACCGCACCACCATTTTACCGCACCACCATTTGACGCGGAGCTGTTGATGCATCTCATCCGGCTGTCTTCAAACACATTTTTCAACTTCGCTGCGGCGCCGCAATACGGAAATCTTTACGCGCTGCCGACGTGATTCGAAGCATGAGTCTTTACTCGAAAATTGCTGCGCTGCCGCATGGGAAGCGAGGTTTGTTTGAGAATTAACTCGAACATATCCCTCGCGATTTCCAACGCGCTGGCGCGTTCCGCAAAGATGGTCGCGCGTTCGCTGGAACGTCTTGCGTCCGGGCAGCGAGTGAACTCGCCCGCTGACGATCAAGCCGCCTACGCCATGGGCGTAAAGCTAGATTCGCAGATCCGAGGCATGACTCAAGGCACTCGTAACTTGAACGACGCCATGTCCATTCTTCAAACCGCTGATTCCGCGATCGCCTCTCAACTGCAGATCACTCAGCGCATTCGCGAGATCGCAGTTCAAGCGAGTAACTCCACGCTGACCTCGGCCGATCGCGCCTCGCTCAACAACGAGGTCACGCAACTCATGAGCGAGTATAATCGCATCAGCCTTGAGACTGACTTTAACGGCCTCAAACTCATCGACGGAAGCTTCTCCACTCGTAGTCTCCAAATTGGCGACTCAGCCCAAAATCGTTTCGTNNCCACGACGGCAGGAACCACTGGAGCCCAACCCGTAGGTCTCCACCATGCCGATCTCAATGGAGACGGCAATGAGGACTTAGTTTGGTTGAACTATCTCGATGCCACCGTCACGAGCATGCTCGGCAAAGGAGATGGAACGTTCGACTTGAAACATACCATCAGTACTCCGTTTAGTGACACCGACGGCGGTTACTTAACGCTGGATGATTTCAACAATGATGGAATTAAAGACGTCGTTCTCAATGGCGGTGGAGTATCGTCCTTGATTGTTCATCTTGGAAATGGGGACGGCAGTTTTAAATCTGCGATTGCAAATGCGGCAGGTTCGAGCACTTCCGAAATTTCAACAGGAGATATCAACGGAGACGGCAATGTCGATCTGGTGGTGAATAATACGGGCGCCGATAATTTTATTCAAATTCACTATGGCAACGGAAACGGCACATTTAAGAGCGCCGTGACCCTCGCTGCGACTGGAACTGGCCTCGCCGTCAAATTAGCCGACGTCGATGGAAATGGATCACTTGATATTGTTTCATCTGGCATCTCCAGTCTCGGAGTTTTCCTCAACCAAGGATTCGGAAATTTTAATCCACGGCAAGATGTTTCACTTGCGGGAGATCCGCGAAGCATTCAAATCGTGGATGCTAACGGGGATGGACGGCTCGATATCGTCTCTACGGTGGGGACTAACTTGGCCGTGAACCTGGGTAATGGGAATGGAACATTTGGTTCGGTGGCCTACACTGCTCTTGGATCGGCCGCCTCACAAGTGACCATGGGCGACGTAAATGGCGATGGAGTTTTAGACGCCATTGTAAAAATCTCGGGGATAGGAATTTTATTAGGCAATGGCAATGGAACTTTCGGAGCGGTAACGAGCTTTGCGACCAATGGCCTGGTCTATGAAAGCATTGCCGCAGCTGATTTTAATGAGGATGGCGCTCTCGATATCAGTCTTGCCAACGAATCCAACGAGGATTCAATCTCCCTATTCCTCGCCAAAACCCGAATCCGAGCCGCCGGCTCCGACATCAATGTGCTCACACAAACGAAATCCCGTGAGCTCATCAAGGTGGCAGATACCGCTATCAATCGTTTAATTTCCGAGCGCGCAACACTATCAGCATCCCTCACTCGACTGGAATTCTCGGCGTCTCACAATGCGAGCATGATCGAAAATCTCTCGAGTGCGCGGTCTCAAATGCTCGATATCGATGTGACAGC
>DDSI01000151.1 GCA_002343335.1 Bacteriovoracaceae bacterium UBA2394 | reverse complement strand
CCGCCGTGCTTAAGCGCGATCCGTTATTTTGGTTTCGGGTGGCAAAAAGCATTCCTGAGCTGAAGTCTCGAGTGCGCGCTGGATTCGGAAATTCACTCAGCGACCAAATGAATGGGCTTCGAAATTGTGTGGATAACATGGATCTTTCGATGGTGAATGCTGGACTCCATGTGTGGAGAGGATCCGCGCGTGGGAAAACCGCAGTCTCCATCGCTTCAGGTTGGTCGCTCACGCGAGAGACCGTTAAGAAATTGAGAGAAGTTTCAGACCATGCAATCATTATTGCCACTGACTCCTCGATGAAATTTTTACTCGGTCATGATCTGGAGCCACATTTCGTAACTAGCTTGGAGCGAGAGTCGGCAGTAGGGGATTGCTTTCGCGGCGCGAAGATTCCGGAGAGAACAAATCTGTTTGCGCCTGTAGTCTCTGAGAGGAAATCTCTGGAAGCCTTTGAGGGAAAGCGAATTTTATTTTCCACGCACGGGGGTTATCAAGAAATTTTGGGGCATCGACGACTGGGCCTGCTCTCCGCGGGACACTCCGCAGGTAATATCAATCTTGCTCTTGCAACTGCGCTGGGGTGTGGACGCGTGATCATGGTCGGCCACGATTTGGCGCTTCACCCCGATCGATTCACCACCCACTTTGAAGAAATTGGCGATGAGCGGGGCGCGGTGAAAGCCAAAGCAGATTGGGATACGAGAGAATCTTTGGCGGAGGTGGGATCGCAAGACGGGACCTCTCAGGTTTGGACGACGAATTTTTATTGGATGATTCGCGGAGAGATTGAACAGTGGATCTCGATGCATCCAGAAGTCGAATTTGTGAATATGTCAGCGAAGGGCGCAAGGATCGAAGGAGCTCATTCTGGAGAGTGGATCGAGGTGCTGAATTCGCTAAAAAATACCCCGCTGGTACTTTTTCAAAAGAACGCCGCCAAACCTTTCGTGCCCCGCGAATGTTTGCAAAGAACAGAGGCAAGTTTGGCAGCACTTACGGAGTGCCTTCAGGAAGTGCATCAACTTTTGGATCGGGCCGGGGGCGATTTTCTTACGTCTGCCTTAGAACTTCGGGAAAAGTGGATTCGTCGTCCTTCCATTTCCTTTCAGCTTGGCGTGTTGTCTGTCCTCACGCCCGCTGTGACGATGTATGAACGAGCTCTTGTCGAGGAAGAGGTTGTACCCAGTGGGGACCCCAACCGTAAGACGCTCATTCTTAGGGAGCACTTCACTCTTTGGAAGGCCTACTTGCCTCAAATTATGCATGAACTCAATCGAGCCGCGGCGACACTAAAGACCTTGGCTTAAAAGTTGAGCGAGTAGTCTTTCGTCAGAGACATCCGTTGCGCGACCGCGCTCTTCATAACCCTTCAGCACGATCAAGGTGCACGGCTTTGAGGCTTTGAAATAGTTTTGCACGCCAGGTTCAGTGTTCCAGGCTAAGCGGTACGCTCCCACCTTGGCATAGTTAGGATTCTTAATGACTTTCTCCAAGACCTTCTTCTGCTCGTCGCAAGTTTTTGATTCGTAGAGATGAACAAATACCGTCCAGCCTCGCTCTCGCGCTTCTTCAATGGCCGTGAATCGAAAATGTTGCCAGTGCCCACCTTTTTGGCAGGCCAAAAAGATGCAAAGTAGCGAGAGAAACAGGAAGGGTAGAAAGCGCATACTCAATGCTAATCTTGCCCTCTGTAGTTCGCTATGAGAAAAGGAACCGAATGAATTTTCTATTCGTTTCACGATGGGGACTGATTCATGACTTGGCGATGCAAGTTCAAAAGGAAGGCCATGAGGTCAAGTATTGCATCTTGTCCAAGGAGGATCGCGAGGTCGGCGATGGCTTCGTTCAAAAGGTAGAAAATTGGGAAGAGTTTAAAACCTGGGCCGACGTGATTATTTTTGACGACTCGGATTTTGGGGATGTGTGTGAAAAGCTTCGCAAGGAAGGCAAGGCGGTCGTTGGCGGGACGAAGTATACGGATAAGTTGGAGTTCGATCGGGATTTTGGCACCGCTGAAATGAAGGCTGCGGGATTGCAGACGTTACCTTCTTGGGAGTTCACAAGCTTTGATACGGCCATTGAATTCGTCAAATCGAATCCCTCTCGCTATGTCGTGAAGCCGAGCGGAGATGCACAGAACGAAAAAGTTCTGTCGTACGTCGGCCAGGAGGAAGACGGCCGCGACGTCATCACCATGCTTGAGCGCTACAAAAAGGGCTGGAGTAAAAAGATGAAAGCCTTTCAAGTGCAGAAATTTGTCGCGGGAGTGGAGGTGGCCATAGGTGCATTCTTCAATGGGAAGGATTTTATTTTACCGGCCTTCATTAATTTTGAGCATAAGCGGATGATGAATGGAGATATTGGTCCTGCCACAGGCGAAATGGGCACGACTGGATTTTGGGCGTCGGATACGAAGCTCTATCGCGAGACTTTAGCTAAGATGCGTGATCGCATTCAGGGTTACGTGGGTTATTTCGATATCAATTGCATCGTGAATGCGCGCGGTTTTTACCCGCTCGAAGTCACGCCTCGCTACGGTTATCCAACCATCAACTTGCAGATGGAGGGTGTGCTGTCGAAATGGGGAGAGCTGCATGCTGCTTGCGCACGCGGAGAGAATTTTGTTTTAAGAACAAAGCGCGGCCTGCAGGTGGCGGTGGTTGTAGCGGTTCCTCCATTTCCGTTCGTGGATCCTGGCGCGTTTAAGCGTTTCTCAGAAGACGCGCCCATCATCTTTAAGAAACCTCTCCCAGAGGGAGTGCATCCATGCGACGTGAAGCTCGTGGAAGGAGAGTGGCATCTCACGGGGAATTCGGGTTACGCCCTAGTGGTGACGGGCTCGGGCTCGACTATGGAAGACGCAAGACGCGAGTGTTACAATCGCGTTCGCAATATCATGATTCCCAATATGTTCTACCGAACAGATATCGGTGAACGATGGATGAGAGACTCCGATTTGCTTCAAACCTGGGGAGCGCTGACGTGACGGGCCTTGGTCTCGTTGCATCCTGGTTCTGTGCTGTCTTACAAGCGAGTCCTGCAACCCAAATTAAATTGCCGGATCCGAAGTTTAAGATGGAAGTTTTTGCGGAAGGTCTCGACACACCGCGAACGCTCGCTCGGGCGGACGATGGAACGGTCTTTGTCGGTACTCGATCTGATAAGATTTACGCAATTCGTCTAGATGAAAAAGAGCGAAAGGCTGCTGAGATTAAAGTTCTTTACTCAGGACTCAATGCCCCCAATGGGGTGGTGGTTCACAAGAACACACTTTATTTCGCGGAGATACATCAGATCTACAAAGTGGAGAACGTGTCGTGGAAAACTCTTAACTCCGTCAAACTCCCTAAACCTTTTTACACTGAACTTTTGAATAACCCGCATCACGGTTATCGAGTGTTGGCGGTAGGCCCAGATGAAAAGCTTTATTTTGGTCTTGGGGTTCCTTGCAACGTCTGTGTACCACCCAAAAACTACGGAAGTTTGGCGAGGATTTCTTTGGACGGAAAAAAATTTGAAATCATCGCAGAAGGAATTCGAAACTCCGTGGGATTTGATTGGGACCCTGTTTCAAAATTGCTTTGGTTTTCGGACAATGGTCGGGATTGGCTTGGGGATAATTTGCCTCCCTGCGAGCTTAATCAAATTTCTAAACCGGGACAGCACTTCGGGTTTCCATACTGCCATGGGGGAATGGTGGCGGACCCGGAATTTTCATCGAGCGATCCGAAAGCTTGCGAAAAATACGAAGCCCCTCAAGTAAAATTAGGAGCGCATGTAGCACCTCTTGGAATCCATTTTTACCGTGGAAAGCAATTTCCAGAGCACTACCGAAACGCGCTCTTTGTAGCGGAGCATGGTTCTTGGAATCGATCCGCGCCGGTGGGGTATCGCATTGCTGTGGCAACCTTTGATTCCAATCGGAAAGTGACGAAGTACGAGGCCTTCACGGAAGGATGGCTCGCACGGGATCGTCACGTTTTGGCGCGGCCTGTCGGATTCTTGGAATTGCCCGACGGATCTCTTTTGGTAACGGACGATTTCGGAGGAAAAATATTTCGCATTTCTTATGCCGCGACTCCATAATGGGTTGATGGCAGCATACTTTCAGGAGTTTTTACTCGTTTTCATTCCGCTCTTTGTGGCCATCGATGCCATTGGGGTGCTGCCCGTCTTTTGGAATTTAACGTCGTCTCTCACCAAAAAGGAACGGAATGTTCTTATCACGCAAGCCTCGCTCACCGCGCTTGCGATCTCAGTCTTATTTTTATTTGCTGGGCAGGCGCTCTTTCAATTTTTGGGAATTAACGAAAATGATTTTCGAATTGCTGGGGGCATTCTGCTTCTCATCATCTCAATTGTAGATATCGCTTTCGGTCATCCGAGTAGTCGAAAGACGGAAGGTGAGCGCCACATTGGAGTCGTTCCGATCGGTATTCCTCTCATTATGGGTCCTGCCGCTCTTACGACGATTTTGGTGCAAGTGGATATGCGTGGATATCCCGTCACGTTGTTTGCCGTCGTTCTCAATATTCTGATCGTGTGGATCATGTTTCGAAAGACGCATCTCATTTTGAAGGTGACGGGTGAGGCAGGATCGCGAGCGCTTGGAAAAGTAATGGCGCTTTTTCTTGCGGCCATTGCGGTCATGATGATTCGCGTGGGGCTAACCGGTATGCTCGCCCCCTGAACGAAGTAGAAACAATCCCGTAAAAATGAGTGCAATGCCTACAATTGAAAACCAAGAGGGTTGATGTCCAATCACCCAATAATCGAGTAGCAAGGCACTCACTGGAACGACGTAAGCCACGGCGCTCGTCTTGATGGCTCCCATGGATCGAATGAGATGAAAGTGAATCAGCATCGCAAAGGCGCTTGAGATAACGCCTAAGTATAAAAAGGCAGAAACAACTTCGATTTTCGCAAGTGCGTGAACTGAGGGAAAAGGCTCAAACAGCAAACTAATCACAATCAGATAAACCCAACTCGAGGCATGTTGATGAAAGACCACCGTGCGAAGGTCCAATTTTTTTCCTTCTCCCATAAGACGGACGTTCAATACATTGGAGAGTGCATAACAAATTGCCATGAGTAATGCGGCAGCGGCGCCAGTGAGATCCTCGCTCTTTTCTTGGAGCTGAAAACGTGGAGCAAAAATGACAAGAATGCCAATGAAGCCCACCGCCAATCCGACAAATACTTTCCAAGAAGGGCGCCTCGCCTGCATTCCACCGATAATCAAAAATAACACCGTGAAAAGGGGTGTCGTGCCATTCATGATTCCGCCGAGACCGGCGGAAATTCTTTGTTCGGCCCAAAATAGAAGAGAGAATGGAATTCCAAGAGTAATGAGTCCGGCGGTCCACACTCCCCAGCGTTCTTTGCGCGGGAGATGAATGGCTTTTCCTTGAAGCTTAAAGATGACCNNATCTGATTCACTAGAATATGGATTCCTACAAAGGAACTCCCCCAAAAGAGTCCCAACAGATAGAAAAGAATGAGATCCGTGTGATGTCTGGCTAGCCGATCGCGCAAGGGGCCAATCTAAACTGAGTTTTGAAAATTGAGGAGCTGTGATATTCTGATTCGGCTCTACGGAGCGGAAAGGAGGTGGTCGATTGCAATCTAATATCAATCGTAAGGTGACCACCTCGTCGGAGAATCGTTCGAAGGCCTGAGAATCTTAAGAGCGAACTCTTGAAAGGGTCACCGCAAATTAAAAGAAGCCCGTGAAATCGTATTTCACGGGCTTTTTCATTTTGGGAGTTGGCGACGTCCGACCAGAGGNNAGCGCCGAACGTCTAGCGCATTGGCACAAATCGCGATAAAGAATTCGTATGAATCAAAAGTCCATATGGAACGTCGCAGTGATCGTTTCTGCGCTGGGATACTTCGTTGATATTTTCGATCTCCTTCTCTTTAGCATCGTTCGCGTAGGGAGTTTGCGGGACATCGGTGTCCCTGAGGAGCAACTATTAAGTGTTGGCGTTACGATACTAAACGCTCAGATGGCGGGAATGCTTATCGGAGGAGTCGTGTGGGGCATCTGGGGTGACCGACGGGGTCGACTTTCGGTTTTGTTTGGCTCCATCTTTCTTTATTCGGCCGCCAATATTGCGAATGCTTATGTTCACTCGGTAGAGGCCTATGCCATTTTAAGATTTATCGCAGGCTTAGGGTTGGCGGGAGAATTGGGTGCAGCGATCACGTTGGTTTGTGAAGTGATGCACAAAAAGACGCGTGGCTACGGCACGGCAGTCGTGGCGAGCGTAGGAATTTTAGGAGCCATTGCCGCAGCAATGATTGCAGAAATTTTCGCTTGGAGAACGGCGTACCTCATAGGCGGTGGAATGGGTCTGGCTCTTCTCGTTCTTCGTATCCGAATGTTGGAATCCGGAATGTACGATTCCATGAAGAAAATCAAATGCCAACGAGGAGACATTCGGTTGCTCTTCCGAAATCGAGAGACGGCCCTCAAATACCTTTGGTGCATTTTGATTGGGATGCCCCTTTGGTATGTCGTTGGGATTCTTATTACATTTTCGCCCGAACTTTCCAAAGAACTGGGCGTCGTCGGGGGCCCTGCAGTCGCGGGGCGAGCTGTTCTATTTTCCTATTTGGGACTTTCTGTCGGCGATCTTTTCAGTGGAGCTCTTAGCCAATACATTGGAAGCCGAAAAAAAGTCCTCGGAGCTTTCTTAGTCTCCACACTTCTCGGTGTGTTTGTTTACTGTGGACTTCCTGGCCTTTCCATTAATGCTTTCTACGTGCTTTGTTTCTTTCTAGGAGTATGTACTGGCTTTTGGGCGATCTTCGTCACCGTCGCTTCCGAACAATTTGGTACGAATTTGCGAGCGACAGTGACGACTACGGCGCCAAATTTTGTGCGAGGCGCCGTGCTTCCCATCACATTCGCCTTCGAATACTTGCAGGGGAGCTTCAGCAAGGTTCAATCGGCGCTGGTGGTTGGCGTCGTGATCATTTTGATTTCTCTCTTTGCGATGACGCGTCTAGAGGAAACCCACGGCAAAGATTTGGATTACGTTGAAAAGTAATTACCAGCCCAAAACATAAGCGAAGATGAGTGGGGCAACGATGGTGGCGTCCGACTCGATCACATACTTTGGTGTTTCGGCGGCCAATTTACCCCAAGTGATTTTCTCGTTGGGAACCGCTCCGGAGTACGAACCGTAAGACGTTGTGGAATCCGAGATCTGACAAAAATACGCCCACAACGGAATGCTCGTGCGTTTGAGATCCTGATGGAGCATGGGGAC
>DDSI01000066.1 GCA_002343335.1 Bacteriovoracaceae bacterium UBA2394 | reverse complement strand
CTTCAATCGTGTTGATGAGATTGGTCGCTCGAAACGCTCGGCGAACGGGAGGAGTAAGTTGAGCGATTTTCAATGCGCCACCGGCTTGTCGGCAGCGGTTGAAGACTGAGGAAATCGCAACCATTCCCAAAAGCGATACTTCTTCCACATCCGACATATCTAAAATCAAAAAGACGCGAGACTCATCCAGGAGCTCGTTCATCTTTTTTAAGAATGGTTTTACATTCTCAGTCGATAGGTCCGACAAGAGTCGAAATACCGTTACTTTTCCTTCGGTGCGTGTTTCTCCGTAAATCATAGCTATCCTCCCTAATCCCTGATCACTTGCATGCTGCGCCGTCCAAACTGGGCAAACATGTTTTGTTCCGGTCTTAGAAATACAATTTCTGTGCCATCGGAAAGGCGCCGAAATGCACCGCTCTCTTTAGTACTCCTGGGCAAAGGTCAGGTAGGATTTGCCGATCGGCAATGTTTTGCTTGAAACAGCTCTGAATCGCAGTTATCGCTAAGGGCCTCTATAGATTAGCCCTATTTATTAAGCGGATATCAAAATTAAGGAGACCCTCAATGAATCGTTCATTTCTTTCCGTCATTGTTTTTATAAGCTGCCTGATCGGTTTTGGCTGCAAGAACAGCTCCACTCCCACAGCAAACACCGGGAGCGAGATCAAAATTGGCTTTATTTTAGACAACATGAATGAAGAGCGTTACGCGAAAGATAAGCGCTTCTTCGAAGAAAAAGCCAAAGCGCTTGGCGCCGAAGTCGTGTTTGCCTCAGCAAACTCGGACGTCGCCACCCAGATGAATAAAGTGGAAAACATGCTCTCGATGGGAGTAAAGGCCCTTGTCATTCAACCGGTTGATTCCAACGCCTCTGCAGCAATGTTAAATATGGCAAAGAAAGAAAATATCCCAGTGATTGCCTACGATCGCATCATGTTCGGCGCTCCTCTAGATCTCTACGTCACACAGAATTCCTTTCAAGTTGGCGTGCTGCAAGCTGAGGCCGCGGTGAAGGCCACGAACGGTAAGGGGAACTACGTCATTTTGAGCGGCGCGGAAGGACATTCAGTCGCAGAGGCGATCACATCTGGAGTTCTTTCAGTTTTGGCGAAATATCCGGATATTAAAGTCGTGGGAAAGCAGTACCATCCCGGATGGTCTACGGAATTGGCTTTGAAAACCGTAGAGAACACCCTCACTCGACAAAATAATAAAGTAGATGCCATTCTTGCTAACAATTCGGGGATGGCTCACGGCGCAGTGCAAGCGGTCGCGGAGCAAAAATTAACGGGAAAGGTTTTCATCGCAGGCGCAGATGCTGACTTAGCTTCCATCAAAGATATCGTCGTCGGAAAACAAGAATTCGAAGTTTTAAAAGATATTCAACCCTTGGCAGAAAAAGCGGCTGAAGCGGCGGTTGCGCTAGCGAAAGGAACCGAGGTCGTGTTTGACGAAACCGTGGACAATCAAAGCGGAACCCCGGTCAAGGTCATCAACACCCCGGTTTATCCGATTACCAAAGACAATATCGAAGAGCGTATCATTCAAAGCGGCTTTCATGAGCGTGATGCCGTTTTTGGTGAGAAGAAACTCTGAGAGATTGAGATTTGACGCTGGCGCGATCCTTAGTCCGTCGTTAGCGTAACGTTCCCATGGCGGTCGTGGCAAACGCGTTTCCCATAGTGGAGTTGCGAAACATTTCGAAAGAGTTTTCGGGAGTGAGAGCTCTTTCGAATGTGAACCTCTCTATCTATGCGGGGGAGTGCTTGGGCCTTGTCGGCGAGAATGGCGCCGGCAAATCAACCCTCATGAAGGTCTTAAGCGGCGTGTGGCCCGCTGGCACCTTTGACGGCGACATGTTTGTAGAGGGGAGGTCGGTTCTATTTTACGAACCTAAAGACGCTTCCAGTGCGGGCATTGCGATCATCCATCAAGAGCTCTCGCTTTTTCAGGAATTAAGCATCGCAGAAAATATTTTTATGGGAGACATGCCCGCCACACTAGGGATCGTGAAAGCCAAAGATGTGGTGGAGAGGTCGCGGGAAATTCTAGAGCGTCTACATTTTGATATCGATCCGCTTACCCTCGTCAAAGACCTGAGCGTCGGAGAACAACAACTGGTAGAAATTGCCAGAGCCTTTCGACGTCCGATCAAAGTTCTCATTTTAGATGAACCCACATCCGCTTTGAGCGATAGAGAAATTGAAAATCTCTTTTCGCTCATTCGAGACCTCAAACGACAAGGGGTGGCCTGCGTTTACATTTCTCATAAATTGCCCGAAATTCATGAACTTTGTGATCGCATAACCGTTTTGCGAGATGGCGAGTCCGTGGCGCATCTAGAAAAGAAAAATCTTTCGGATGGGGCCATCATTGAGGCAATGGTGGGAAGAAAAATCGAAGCCATCTTTCCACCTAAACGACCCTTCGACGCGAACAGAGAAGTTCTCCTGGAGGTTCGAAACTTGAATTACAAAGACCCGAAAACGGGAATTCCTCTTCTTAAAGAAGTTTCATTCGATGTGCGAAAAGGAGAAATCTTTGGGATCGCGGGGTTGATGGGAAGCCGTCGCACGGAGATCTTGTTGTCCATTTTCGGC
Organism: Bacteriovoracaceae bacterium UBA2394; assembly: GCA_002343335.1. Taxonomy (GTDB): domain Bacteria; phylum Bdellovibrionota; class UBA2394; order UBA2394; family UBA2394; genus UBA2394. Next base: position 8,525 of record DDSI01000066.1, on the reverse strand, counting down.
GCACTTCAGGCCGACAAGACCTCTGGCGAAATGTTTTTGGAGGGAAAACCTCTCCATGTTCAGTCACCTATCGATGCCATTCAAGCAGGAATCGGACTCGTCACCGAAGACCGCAAAATTTCCGGCTTAGTCTTGGAGATGGACGTACAGAGTAATCTCACTTTGCCAATTTTGAGACGCCTTTCTCGCTTCCTTACGATCAAAGGAAATGAAGAGAAGGACCTGGTCGATTACTACATTCGAATCCTACGCATTAAAACACCTCACGCTAATTTTAAGGTCAGAAATTTGAGTGGGGGAAATCAACAAAAGGTAATCATTGGGCGTTGGCTTTCCACTAAACCCAAAATTCTACTCCTTGATGAACCCACACGCGGCATCGATGTGATGGCTAAAGCAGAAATATATTATTTGATGAGACAGCTCGTGGACCAAGGACTGACTTTGGTGCTTGTATCCTCAGAATTGCCAGAAGTAGTATCGCTTTCCGATAGAGTCTTGGTCATGCGTGAAGGAATGGTCGCGGGGCTTCTCAGCGGCAAAGAAATGAGTCAGAAATCCATTATGGAAAGGGCTGCCGCTTGAACACAGGAACCGCATTACAGAATGAAAAAGGAGTAGGCAAAGAGACTCCGGTTTCCACGGACCCATCCCATTCAAAGCCGAGAACGCCCGTCCGAAAGCCCATTGCCTGGGGCAAGTGGGTCCCCATCCTCTCTTTGATTGCTGTGGTAATTGCATTTTCGATTGCGAATGAGGCATTTCTGACACCGAGGAATCTCACAAATCTAACCCGACAAGTTTCCGTGAATTGTATTTTAGCATTTGGGATGACGGCGATCATTCTTCTCGGAGCGATCGATCTCAGCATCGGAAGCGTATTGGCCCTTGGCAGTATCATCGCTGGGATTTTCCAAGTGAACTTCGGAATGAATCAGGAAGGAATTCTAGGAGCGCTCCTCACGGCTTCGGTTCTTCTCGCGCTTTGCGGTTCCGTAGGAGCATTCACCGGCGGGATGGTGGCAAAATTTAAGATGCCGTCCTTTGTCGTAAGTTTAGGTATTCTCGTCATCGCTCGCGGCCTAGCGCTCATTCTAAGCGGAGGCAGTAAAATTGCACCTCTTAGCGAGTCGTATCGATTTTTGGGCACCTCATTCTTCGGACGAACTCCTTCACTCATTTTGATTGTTTTAGTCGCCGCCGCTATCTGCGTGTACTTCGCGGTCAAGCGCACGGAGGGAATGTGGTGGAAGATGGGAGTTGTGATTCTTATCTCGGCCGGAGCCGCGGCCATCTTTTTTGGTTATGAGGGAATTCCCATTCCCGTCCTTGTCACCGGAATTGTATTCTCATTGATGCACTTTCTTTTGACGAAAACCACGTTTGGAAGATCTGTCTACGCGATTGGTGGAAATGCGGAAGCCGCTCGACTTTGCGGTCTGAGAGTTCCTCTCGTCTTTTTCTGGGTCTTTGTCTTGATGGGCGTACTCGTGGGAATTGCCGCCATGATCGAAGGAGGACGCATCGATGCCGGCGATCCAAATGCAGGACAACTTTATGAATTAGATGCGATTGCAGCTGTAGTGATTGGCGGAACTTCTCTTCAAGGTGGCGTTGGAACAGTTGGCGGAACCCTACTCGGGGCTATTTTGATGGGGACCCTCAATAACGGCATGAGCCTCATGAATATTCCCACGAATTTCCAAATGGTGATTAAAGGCCTCATTATCATTTTCGCCGTTTTGACGGATGTCCTTTCGAAGCGAAACAATCGATAAACCAATGAGATTTCAATAAGTTGTGAAGCAACAACTATTGGACGCGCCTCCCGCTATAATAAAGAGGGACTCTCATTGCATGCGTATATCGGCAGGAAAGACTTCAAGTTATTTAATCTTTTTGTGTTTGCTTACTGAAGGCGCATCAACCGCTTATGCCGCGGTGAAATCCTCAAGCGCATCGACGCCAGCGCCAAACAATGGGGGAGTCGCCCCCGGCCAAGATAGCGGGGTAACGCCATCCGATTTTATTGAGAATCCTTTTCCCGTTTATCTCGTATCCATGCAGCAATGCGGACAACCGAACTCGGTCGAAGGGCTTCCTCTACAGTTGTTTCCTTCCATGACCACGAGCAATGGCGCACAACCCGAAAATGATGGTCATGCGTACTCCTTACATTTTAGTTTTCCCATGCCCCCCCTGAACTCCTCGCAAAATCAGATGCGATTGAAGATTCAATTTGTCGACTGGAAGAAAAAAACGGTGGTCGAAGAACCATTGCTCAACTCCATTATTTCTCATCCGCTCCCATCCAGCCAAGTCATCAACTTTGAGCTTGGCTCAAGTCAGCTCACTTGTTTCGCCTGTCTCCTCACCGTAGAAACGGTGACCGACCCTTCGGCCTGTTTTGTGGCATTTTTCACCACCAACTTTGATACCCCACGAGGAAGTGGCGGACCCGATGAACCCCCCATTGGATCCTCGGGCGGGATCCTCGTCGGAAATCCGGCAACAAATACGATGCCAGGAGGTTTTGGAGCGACACCTTCTTGTGGAAGTCTCACGATCGAACGCACGACGAATCTCTCTTTGTCTTGGCTCATTCTACTGGCGCTCGCAGGCGCAGGGATCTGGCTCTTAAGACGACGTCGTCTTCAAGCTTTGCGCGTCGAGTCCTTTAAGCGCAGCACTGGAAAAAACTGTATATTCAGTTGATAGACGGCATCGGGATCCGCGCTCTCGCTATAGTCGGCATTTACTTCCTGCTGCAATTTAAACAACAGCGCCTTCACCTTTTCAAAATTTTCTCGAGTGAGAGAAATGCTCAACCCTCCGATGTACCGATCAGGCGTAGGCACGGTATCCAGTGCGCTCATTGCCTGATTGATCATTTGGCGATGGAAATTTCGAAGGTAAATATTTTGAATATCCGCGGGTGTCTCTATGGTGGGATCTCGTCGGGAATAACCTTCATCCGTTTTTTCAAGGAATCCCCGGCGCACAAGCCCTTCGATCGCATCTCGAACCTGCGATTCATTCACTCGTAAAGACTGTGCCATTTCTCGAATACTTTTCTTCCCCCAGGAAGTAGCAAGAGCCTCCAATAAAATGACGTAGTACCAGGCGTTAAAAAATTCGTAGTCGACTTCGGCTGTGCGATAAATCTCTTTGAATTTTCGAAATTTTAAAAGTTGTTGATAATGTTGGTCGCGCTCTTCTGCGGTCTCACTTTGATTGAACCTGACCAGTGTTTCAAAAAAGCTGAGTTCCTGAGTCTTCAGTCCCAAGCGATGGCCGACAGATCGGGCTGTTTGGGGCTTCAGATTTCGGGATTTATCGAGAAGCATAGACAGGTAGCTCTGGGACTTAAAACCCATCAGCTTTCCAATCTGTCTGAGACTCAGGTGCTTTTCGTCCTTCAGAAAGGTCGTCATATCTTTTAGGAAGGCTCGATAGTCTAGGTACTCGAAAACGCTGGGGGTTTTAGCATCCAACATAGGCACCCTTCAGTGCAAATGAAGCGCCTCGATTAATCAATGATTCAAATGCTGGAGAGCCCTTTAAAGCGATAAGGGGCGGGCATTGACACCCCTAAAGGCCATGGTAGAACACTCCGAAAACCGGGACCCCCTGATTCAGGCATACCGTGGTGGTTGTTAGGGAGGATGGGGCCAAAACCCGAATGATTGAACAAACGACTAAGGAGAAAACATGAAATTAAAACTGTTCGGTGTTTTTTGCGCCTCACTCACACTGGTTGGTGCATCAAACCTTTATGCTCAAGGTACAACGGTGGAAGCTCCGGCGGCCGGGATCAACGCCCCTGCATCGCCTGTGACTTTCAGCCCATCGGTCGCTCTCGGAGCCCGTAACTATCTTTCCGGAAAGTTCACGAATGGGGCTTCTGAAAATGAAGCGGGCGCATTTGTGCGACCTTCGCTTGAATTGGGTTATAAAAATAACGTCGTATCTATTACGGCCAGCTACTTCGCTGAGATATTTTCTGGCCGTGGCTACGGCGATGGCAAAACGGGTGATGCTCGAACTTTTTCAAACAACACGTACATTCAGCATTATCCTGTGCTGAAAGTTTCTGGTGGATTGACCGAGGATCTCAAGCTTAACGCTACCGCAACCATGGAAACCTGGCAGTATCCTGCAAGAAGCGCAGAAAACAATTACGCTTTGGAAGTGATTCCGGAATTAGTTTATCAACTGACTCCGGCAGTATCCGTTGCAGCTGCTTACTACTATGTTCGTATCGTCGATACCGATACCAACGTGGGCGGGAAGGATCTCGCTGCGAAGGTGAAATCATCTGTTGATACGGCAAAGAAAGAAGCCAAATCTATTGAAGATCAAATGCAAGCTGCGATTAATACCGCCGCCGCTGCTGGTGCGACGCCTGTGACTCAATTGAACGCCGGACGACTCACCATCAAGGCTAAGCTTGCCGATGACGTTACACTTTCCACCGCTTTGCGCGCTGGTAAGCAGACTTCGAACAAGGAAGGCTCCCAAGGATATGCTTATCGCTTACAAGCTGATCTAAGCACACCGACCGGAATTGATTCTCTTTCCGCCAATCTTCAATATCGATTGAATATCTTGGATGTGAAAGGTGGCAATATTAGCTACTACAATCGCGGAATCGTCGAATTGAGCTATGAGCTCAATCAATCGTGGTCCATCGATGGGAATAATATGTTTAAGGTTTCCCAGACAACTGCCGCGACTTCCAAGGCAGGCTACGAAAACGAAACCTATTTGGGTACGACCTACAAGTTCTAATAGTTTCACTTCTTCAATTAATCTCCAACGTCGAGTTGATGAAGTGATCCCGAGAAAGCCCCGCAGCGCGGGGCTTTCTTATTTTTTGGCCTCGCTTGGCTTTGCACGACAGTAGCGGCATAGTGCGTTTCATGTCCCCGACAGCAACACAATCTAAGCCTAAAGTCCTCGTGGCGATGAGTGGCGGCGTGGATTCGTCGGTGGCTGCGTATCTTCTTAAAAAGCAAGGCTATGACGTCATTGGGGTGACCTTTCAACTCTATGACTTCTCCCGCGCCAACCGAAAAGCGGGAAAAGGCGGTTGCTGCTCCCTCGAAGATATAGACGACGCAAAAAGTGTGTGCGCAAAATTGGGCATTCCGCACTATTTATTCGACACTCGTGAACACTTTCAAAAACATGTGATTCAATATTTTGCATCGGCGTATAAATCTGGCCTCACGCCAAACCCTTGTGTGGCCTGCAACACATTCATCAAATTTGACGAACTTTCCTATTATGCCAAAGTGGTCGGAGCAGAAGTTTTCGCGACCGGCCACTACGTGCGCGTTCAGAAGGAAAAAACTCGCACGCACTTAAAAGTGGCAGTCGATCCTAGCAAGGATCAGTCCTACTTTCTTCTTGGCGTTTCACAGGATCATTTGAGCAGATGCCTCTTTCCGATCGGCGAATTAACCAAAGACGAGGTGCGTCACCTCGCGGCCGAAGCGGGACTTCGAGTTTCTTCAAAACCCGATTCTATGGAAGTTTGCTTCGTGCCTGAAAACGACTACCGAAAGTTTCTGAAAGAAAATTATGAATTCGGCGATCAACCTGGCGATTTTGTCGACGAAGCGGGCCATGTTGTAGGTCGACACCCTGGAATTCACCATTTCACGATTGGGCAGCGAAAAGGGCTTGCCACTTATGGCTTGCATCACCACTACGTGCTTGAAATTGATGCTGTTCAAAGAAAAATCAAAGTGGGCTTAGAACACGGACTTCTCTCTGAAGGATTGCAATTTCAAACTCACGAGCCGGACTATTTCAAACAATTTGTAGGAGATGTTCTTCAAATTAAGATTCGATCCCGCGCTGAACCCATTTCATGCACCATAAGGACCGTTCTAGAAGATCGAGTAACTGTTCAGTTCCATGAGCCACAAAGGGCGGTTACCCCTGGACAGTTTGCGGCATTGTACAACTACGACCATTTGTTGGTTGGCGGTGGCCCGATTCGTACCGCTGTGGCAAACTTTGGAAGTGAGTTTAATGAGCGATTTAGAAGCACTCCAAAAGAAGCTGGGTGTTCGCTTTAAAAATATTGAGCTCTTACAGCTGGCGCTCTCGCATACCTCCTATATTCACGAGCAAAAGCTCCCTTTAGAAAAGAGCAACGAACGCTTAGAATTTCTTGGTGATGCCGTCTTAGGCCTCTGTATGGCTGAGATGCTCGTTAAGTCGTTCCCTGATGAGCCCGAAGGCATTCTTTCAAAACGTAGGGCCGCTCTAGTGAATCAAAAGCAACTGGCTCGACTCTCGAAATCCCTGGGCTTGGGACCGCTTCTTCAACTTGGAAAAGGCGAAGACAAGACGGGGGGAAGAGAGAAGGAGAGTCTCCTTGGGGACGCCTTTGAAGCGATCGTTGGGGCTATCTACCTCGATCAAGGGCTTTCGGTGGCTCAGGACTACTTGAAACGAATGTTCATAGAGCTGATCCCCGTTTCCAAAAAGGTCGAGACCTCGCAGGACTATAAAACCCGGCTCCAGGAATACCATCAACGAAAGTTCAAGCGTTCACCGCGCTATATCGTGATCAAAGAAACGGGGCCCGATCATTCGAAAGTTTTTGAAGTCCGCATTGATTTTGCGGGTAAGCCCATCGGAACGGGCAAGGGAAAGAGCAAGAGAGAGGCCGAACAAGATGCCGCTAAGAAAGCTCTCCAGTCTCTTGAGAAGCATATGGATAAGCAAAAAGGGAACTCCACGTCATGACTTTAAAATCTTCTAAGGTTTACGCCTCACTCATCCTACTCCTCGGGTTCACACAAATTGCCTGCAAGGCCTCGAACCGCTTCAATCGGGGGAGCGGATCGACCTCTACTTCGTTTGTCGCGGAGGCGGGATTTCAGTTGGGCAACATTGCCGGGGCGGGTGATGCCACTCAAATCTTTGCGGGAAAATTTACGAATGATGTTTTTCCGGACGTCGTCGTCTTAACGAAAGCGGGGGGCGCGTATTTTTACGAAAATAACGATGGTACAGGTTGGAACTCGAGAGTTTCGATCACGATTACCCAGGGAGAAAACTATTCCGCCGGCGTGGCTCGAGATCTAGATCTGGATGGACTTTTGGATCTCGCGCTCTTTCTTCAGAGCACTCAACTCCATACGTTACGAAGCAATGGCGATGGCACATTCTCTAATTTCACGACCTTTAACCTAGCGGGCATTTCATCGGGTCGAACGGTCAATGCCATGGCGATGGCTCCATTTGTTTACGCCAGTGATGCAGATCCCGCGCGAAACAAGGCTTGGATTTTTGCAGCAACTTCTCTTGGGGAATCGTTTTATGCGAATCAGTCGCTCGGAAATTGGACTGCGGGATCCTTAACAAGTTTTTCCGGAACAGATTACCAACCGGAAGATGGAACTCGAGTGGTTGCGACAGATTTTGGAGGCGATAACTATCAAGATTTTGCGCTCATGTCTCGCTCCGCTGGGCGACCGATTTACTTAATAAGAAACACCACAGACACTTCCTTTTCCTCCGTGAATACGATTTCTCCTCCGAGCTCCGCGACCAATTCCGATCTCATTTCGATCGATTTGGAAGGGGATACAAAACAAGATCTTCTTCTGGCCACTTCGAGCGGCCTTCAGCTGTACGTGAATGAGGGGGATTATAATTTTACGGAAAGCACGAAACTTCGTCCTGCAACCTTAGGCGTCAACGCGATAAGCGTCTTGGCCGCGGATTTTACCCAAGATCGAAATGTTGATTTCTTTTTGACCCGCGATGGCGCCAATTCCGTATTTTATTCTCAGGTCAATGAGCTCATTTTTGAAAATCAAAGCTCTGAAGCCTTTCAAACGGGGGCGTTGGCAGAAAGCGGCGTTATGGNNGCGGCTTCCGCCGACCTCGACAATGACGGCGACCTTGACATCTTGGAGCTTTTTTTAGATGGAAGCGTGAACGTTTATATTAATCAGTACGAAAACTAAGAAACACAGTTCACGCCATGCCAAAGATCATCACTCTCATTGGACGTCCCAATGTAGGGAAAAGTTCACTTTTCAATCGCCTTACCGGTCGTCGTCGTGCCTTGGTTTGGAATCGGCCGGGAGTGACTCGTGACCTTTTAAGGGGAAATTGGACTCTCGACCATGGCCACAAGGTGGAGCTCTGGGATCTGGCCGGCTGGGGCAAGGAGGGACTTTCCTTTGCGAATCTCAGAGAGCAAAAGTCCGCGCAAGTGGATCTTTATTTGTGGGTTTTGGATGGCTCAGAGCCTTTGAACGATGAGGACCTTGCTTGCCTTCGCAAGGCCCGAAAAACGTCCAAACCGATTATTGCGGTGGTGAATAAGGCCGACAAAAGAAAGGCATTTGAAGTCCATGCTCACGAAATCTTTAGTCATCTCGATGAAAAAGACATCGTTTTTCTGTCGGCTGAGACCAAAGCGGGTCTCGGTGAACTGATCGAGAACGTAGAGCGCGTGCTTGGCCTTACCGAGGATGCGGAGGATCCCACAC
>DDSI01000217.1 GCA_002343335.1 Bacteriovoracaceae bacterium UBA2394 | reverse complement strand
TGTCCTATGCAGAGTCTGGTGTCGATCGAGATGAAGCCTATCGGTTCGTCGATCGCATCACGGAGAGGGCTCGTCGCACGCGCCGTGAAGAAGTTTTGTCGGAAATTGGAGATTACGGGGGATTTTTTCGCGCACCCACGCATATGAAAGAGCCGGTCTTTGTAGCGACGACCGATGGTGTGGGAACCAAATTGATACTTGCGGAAGAAATGGGAGGCGCCGCTCATCGTGCCGTCGGCCAAGATGTTGTGGCAATGTGCGTGAATGATTTAATTTCTTGTCGCGCCGAACCTCTCATTTTTTTGGATTATATTGCGACTGGTAAAATGGATCCTAAATCCTTGGATGCTCTTTTAGAGGGAATTATTTCGGCGTGCGAAGAAAGTGGATGCTCTTTGGCGGGCGGAGAGACGGCACAGATGCCGGGATTTTATCCTGGCTCTCGTTATGATGTGGCGGGATTTTCCGTGGGCGTTTTAGAAAAATCGCATCGGTTGGATGCGAGTAAGGTGCGGCCCGGCGATATTGTTTACGGAATGATCTCGAATGGATTTCACTCCAATGGATTTTCTTTGGTTCGAAAGGTGTGTGCAGAAAATAAATGGACGATGGACCAATTGATAGAAGGCGAGGTACTTGGCGAAGCTTTGCTCCGTCCGACGCGACTCTATGTAAAGCCAGTCTTAAAGCTTTTCAGTGAATTTGAAGTGAAGCTCGCGGCGCACATCACGGGCGGGGGATTGATTGAAAATCTGCCTCGCGGATTTAAGGAATCCGAAGTGCGGATTGTCATTGAAAGGAAGCAAGTTCCAACCTCTGCGCTCATGAAACGTTTTGTCGAACATGCGAAGCTCACAGAGAAGGAGGCCTTTTGCACCTGGAATATGGGCGTAGGTTTTGCTTTTGTGTTGCCTTCAAAGGATGGATCGCTACTAGAAAATTCTTCACTCATGAGCGATCTCAAAATTTTTAAAATCGGCCAAGTCGAGAAGGCTGAGGCTGGCGAGCCTTCCGTGGCGCTTGTGGGATGACAAGCAACACATTGCGCTGGGCCGTGTTTGTTTCCGGCGAAGGCTCCAATCTTCAAAATGTTCTCGATCTTGAGGCGGCAGGAGCTCTCAAGAATCAAGTGGTGATCGCTGTTCACGCCGATCGTGAATGTCCGGGGATTGCGCGGGCACGAAACTATAAAAAGGCTATCTTTGTTGAATCTCCTAAGCAGGCACAGTTTGAGGATCATCTTTTGGAATTCCTCGCGGAAAATCGGATCGATCGCCTCTTGCTCCTTGGCTACATGAGAATTCTGAAAGGTTCGTTCTTAAGACGATGGGCAAAGCCTGTCATTAATCTGCATCCGAGCTTGCTTCCTCGCTATCCTGGATTAAACGCAATCGATCAAGCGCTCCAAGCGGGGGATCGAGAGATCGGCGTCACATTGCATGAGGTCGTCGAGCAAGTGGATGCCGGCCCTATCTTAAAGCAGTATCGGCTGGAGGTCGTTCCAGGTGTGAGTCGTGATGATATTGTGATGCAAGTTCATCAGCGAGAACGCGAACTCGTTCGAGATTTTCTTGTTGAACTTGATTCCGCGATCCCTCACTGAATTTCTCTCGTCCTTTCAATTCCCTCTGGGTTAAGCTCAAAACCGTGGGCGTTGCACAATCGTTCGACTTCGCGGTTTTAGGAGACACTCAGCCCGAGGGCATTTTGGTGGCTGCTGCCTTGGCAAGAAAGGGCTATGCGGTTGTCGTTGTTCCTTCCCAAAGTTTAGGGGAGCTGGGTTCAGATGAATCATGGCCTCTCGTTTTGCCGGAGCGTGTGTTTCACAGGCGGTTAAACGACCTTCTCTTTCGGGCGGGCTTTTTTCGATTGGAAGATTCCGGGTTGGTGCCATGGAGCCATCAATCTCAGATCGTCTTAAGTAAGAATCGATTTCATTTTGATGGGACCCATAAGCGTTGGAGCATGGAAATTGAGCGAGAGCTTCCTTTTGTTTCAGTGCTCTTGAACAAAATTTTGGACGGTGTTCGAAAAGATCCTACACGAGGACTGCGAAAGGCCAGCGTGGAGTTACAGGATCTTATGAAGAGGAATGCTGCCTTGGCAGATTTTCTTCGCATCGACATTGAACAGCAATTGAAAGTGACATTTCCGTCGGGCGAGTCCAGTCGAGATCTTGAGATCATTCGATCTTGGCTTCGAATGACTCAGCGAGAGTCTGTCAAAGTGTATCGAGTCGATCCAAAACTGAAACAACCCTACACCCAATATCTTCTCGATCACGCCCGTCGGTGGGGAGTGCAGTGTTTGGCTGCAGGGGAGCTTAGGGACCTCACGCAAAATTGGGGAGGCTTCGGATTAACGGAGACGGCGTCTGCAAAAAATCTCCTGCTTAACTCGGTGGGCGCCTCAAGGGCTTTGGCAAAATCGCTCTATCAAAATGAGTTTCAGGACCGATTTATGCATTGGCTCTACTGGGATTCTTTCCAGTGTAAGTTGGAGGATTTACCGGAGCCGCTCGATGAATTTTGTACGATCGACTACGGCGATGCCACGATGAATTTGCCCTCGCAACGATTGCTTTGGGTTCAGAAAAGCGCCACACGTGAAACGGCGCAGGTCTCTCTCGGAAGTTGGCTGCCATTTGACGATCATAGACTTTGGGCCGCTCAGATTGAAAA
>DDSI01000231.1 GCA_002343335.1 Bacteriovoracaceae bacterium UBA2394 | reverse complement strand
CAAAAGGCAATGAAGGGGGGTGGGTATCGGCGCCGCGCGCTCATTACGCCCACCCCCTTTTTCTAACCCGCTGAAATTCCATCACTTTCGATTTTTCCCGCCGCCCCCGAAGACTTGAGAATCGCGTTATACTTGAAGAAGCTCTTTTTTCAGTAGGTAGGGGATTTCACTTGTTAAGTAGCATTCGAACCAAACTCATTTTGGTGGTCTTGCTCATCGCATTGGGTGCGCTCATCTCGGTCGTCTATTCTAGTTTAGCGATCGTGCGAGATTCGCAGCGCGAGACGGTTGAAATTTCAAATCGCCAGGTCTCTAATCTCATCTCCAAATCCATCTTGAGCCAAGTAGCGGATTATCGACGCAGTCTTCAGCATATTTTTTCGTCGTGGCAACAGCACTCTACCGTCGCCATCGATTCCGCCATTTTTCCTGACTTCGTGTGGATCCAAATTTCTGATCTTCAAGGAAAGCCGCAGTATAATTGGTCGGAAGACAAGAAGTTGCAGGATGCCGGTCTCAATCGCGAAATGCTCCTTGGGTTTAAGAAAGCAGAAGACCTTGTTCAAGATGTAAAATCGCAATCGAATGCTACCAGCGACTGGGTGATCTTCAATTCAACGATTCAACCTCTATTTCCCACTTTGATTCTCGGAGTGTTGGTGAAGAAAGACGGTGCAGTGGATCCCACTCATGTGATGCTTGCAGAAGTGCATGCGGAGAAGCTGTTTTCGAATGTGCAAACGCGATCGAGTCAACAGCTTATTCTTCTGGATGCTCACCAGAACGTTCTCCTTTCAACTCGCCGAGGTTGGGATCCAAGCGAATTTGTTTTAGATGACGCCGAACTCATGGAAACCATCTCTTCCCTACGACCTGGAGAAAATCGATTTTCCCAAATGCTCTACAAAGATCGGGGTGAGCAAGCGACATCCATTTTCAAATATCGAGAGGGTGGGGGGTTGAGCTTGGTGTTGCAAGAATCCACGGCGGAGCTTCACGCCAGCGAAGCGCGCATTCGTACGCAATCTCTTTTGATTGCTCTCATCGTAATGATCATCACGGTGAATTTAATTATTTTATTCGCAAACACGCTCATTTCGCCGCTCAGTCAGTTGATGAAGCTGATGGAAAAGGCCGGGAAGGGTGAGTTCAGTGGAAAAATTAAAGTGAAATCGAAAGATGAAATCGGTCGATTGGCTCAAATGTTCAACAAGATGACTTCCGAGCTTCGAGAGCGCGAGGAAGAAATCGAGGGTGCGAAGACGAAGCTTATTCAATCCGAGAAAATGTCGGCCTTCGGACAAATGTCTGCGGGTATTGCCCACGAAGTGAAGAATCCCCTCGCTGGAATTTTAGGCTATGCGCAGATGACGAAGAAAAAGTTACCCCCCGAAGCGGAAGTTCTTCCGTATCTCGATATCATCGAGAAAGAAACCGTGCGCTGCAAAGAGATTGTCGAAAACCTAATGAAGTTTGCGCGACAAGAAAAAGCGGTCATGGGTCGAATCGATCTTAATAAGACGGTAAAAGATTCCATTCGACTCGTGGAACACCAGATTTCCATTTCTGGAATTAAATTGGTTCAAGTATTTGCAATGGACGGCGCTCCGATCTGGTTCAAGGGTAATGCCAATCAGATCCAACAAGTTCTCATGAATATCATGTTGAATGCACAGCAAGCGATGGAGAACAAAGGTGCGCTCACAGTTTCGACGCATTATTCTCCGGAAAATCAAAAAGCTTTGATTATCATTTCAGACACCGGATGTGGAATGACCGCTGAAGTTAAGCATCGAATTTTTGAACCTTTTTATACCACCAAGGGCGTTGGCAAAGGCACCGGCCTTGGGTTGGCCGTGAGTTTGGGGATTGTAAAAGATCATGGGGGCTCCATTGATGTGGAGAGTGAAGTGGGCAAAGGAACGACCTTTACGATTTCTCTGCCGATTGAAGGTCGCGTGGAAGGGGATTCCACAGACGCAGCTCCGCCGGCGCCCCCCGCAAGTGGAACGGGAACGGCAGCAGCGTAATAAATGAACGAAAGTTTTTTGAATGTTTGATAAATCCCGAGTTCAAGTCCTAGTGGTCGACGATGAAGAATCGATTCGCACCATGCTGGTCGCTACCTTGAAGGAAGATGGCTGGACCGTGGACTCTGCTGCCAATGGAAAAGAGGGGATTGATTTACTTCAGAAGAAAAAATTCCATTTGGTCTTAAGTGACATCCAGATGCCCGAGACGACGGGAATTGAATTATTAGAATGGGTGAAAAAGAATCAACCTACGGTTGAGTTTCTCATCATGACTTCCAACGCTACGTTAGATACCGCCCTGCAAGCCATCAAACTGGGAGCGTATGATTACCTGCAAAAGCCTTTCGAGAATCTCTCGGTTGTTCCCAAAAAGATGGAGCAAGTCGCGGAGAAAATTCTACTTCGACAGCAGAACCAAGAACTTTTGAAGCGATTAAAGAAAGCGGGTTTGCAACTTAAGAACCTCTTCGAGTTCTCTAGCGAAATGAATGGAATTTTGAAAGTCGAAGATCTGGTTGCTTCCAGTTTGAAATTGTTACCTACCATCTTTAATGACACGGCGATTCGTGCCGTTTGGTTGAAGAAAAATGAACACGGTGTGTGGACGTCCTTGAAGCAAATTCCAGGTGAAAAGTCGTTTCAATGCGATGAGAACCTCACGGATCTCGAAGTGCTTTGCGAAAAACACCCGGACTATCGCTACCTCGAAATTTTCACTTTCGAACATGAAGATGCGCCTGCCCACGCCCTTATCTTGGAGTCGTTGGAGGAGAGCGTCACCGACATGGTGGTTCAGGAGTTGAAGACTTGCTTTCACAAAGTAATGCTTCACCAAGATATCGTCAGCCTTGCAAATCGCGATGGCCTCACTCGTCTTTATAATCACCGATATTTCCAAGATCGACTTCGTCAGGAATTCGCTCAGGTCAAAAGACAAATGGGCACGATGAGTGTGGTGCTTTTAGATGTTGATAACTTTAAGCATTATAACGATACGCATGGACATCCCGCTGGCGATCAACTCTTAAAGCAACTTGCGCACCTTGTAGATGCCGAGTGCGGACGGCGAGAAGCCGACGTTGTCGCGCGATATGGCGGCGAAGAATTTGTGATCATCTTGCCCTTCACGCCTTATGACGGTGCGATGATCGTTGCGGAGCGGATCCGTGCCAAGATTGAAGGATTTGATTTTCCCTATCGAGAGAAGCAGCCGCTGGGATTTGTGTCGGCCAGTATAGGCGTCGCGTCCTTTCCGGAGAGCGCCAACGGACCGCAGGAGCTCGTCGAGGCTGCTGACAAAGCGCTCTACGCCGCGAAGAAACAGGGCCGAAATCGAGTGATGGGGACCAGAAGTCTATCGGGTGGGATGCACAATTTAGCTCAGGCCAGTGATCCTAAATCTGCCGTGAAAGAGACACTCGCAGCAGTGCTCGATGAAACTCCTGCCGTAGAAACTCCGGTCATAGAAGTAATGTCTGCGGTGGAGACTCCAGTGGCTCCCGTTATGGAAGCTGCCTCTGTTGTCGAAGTGTCGCCGGTTGTCGAAACTCCTGCAGTCATCGAAATTCCAGCAGTCATAGAAATTCCAGCAGTTGCTGAGCCTCCAGCAGTTGCTGAAGCTCCGGCGGAAATTGATGTATCCGCGATCATGGAAGCCATGGCGTCAGCAACCGCTTCTGAAGTCGAAGTGTCCGGGCAAGTTGAAGCGCCTGTGCAAGTTGAAGCGCCTGCGCAAGTTGAAGTTCCGACTGTCGTTGAGACCTCTGCACCCGCCGCGAAGGTCGAAGCGTTTGAAATTGAAATTGAAGGTATTACCGACGTG
>DDSI01000078.1 GCA_002343335.1 Bacteriovoracaceae bacterium UBA2394 | reverse complement strand
GGAAAGAGGCAAGTAGGATACTAAAATATCCTTTGAGGTAATCTTTACCTCTCGAATCGCCACTTTCACGGCAGCTAGAAAATTATCCGCCGAATGCATCACTCCCTTAGGAGATCCGCTCGTTCCGCTGGTGTAGATGATAGAACTAAGATCTCCGACTTTGCGATCCGCACGCTTGAAAGGAGAGAAATCCTTTTGCTTAATGAAACACTCTACGTCGGCGAGTCTCTTTTGCTCCGTTCGAATTCCACCAATCGGTTCGTCGACAAAGATATAACGGGCTTCCGCTTCATCTAATATATAGTTGCACTCATCCACGTGCGAATGCACAAACAGCGGCACACTGACGATCCCCGTGGCCATGCAGGCATAATCCAGCGTAATCCACTCCACGCCGTTTCGAGCGCAGATTGCGATACGTTCCCCAGCCTTCAAACCGAGTTCATTTTGGAGGTAGTGACCGTAACCCCGAACCCTTCGCAGCAATTCAGCCCAAGAAATGCCTTCAAATCGCTCGAAGGACTGATCCCCCAATTTCAATACATTGACCGCTATCTTGTCGGGGGTGGAAATTGCGTGCGCCTCAAGCACGTCATAGGGATGGCCCATAGCCCTCCAAGCTACTGCCGAAGTATGCAAAAAGACAACAATGCCTGCACCTATTTGCACAGTATTTCGTCAAATTCGGCCGTAGGGCGAAAATGCCTTGATCTAGAGATGGTATTGAAATTGCAAAACTAAATTCCGTGCAAACGACGCGTTCAACTCCAGATCAAATGTTGTGGCTTAGAATTGTATTCCTCGGCTTAACCGCCCTATTTTTTGTCTCCTGCGCCGGCGAGACATCGAAGACAATGCCTCGCTACACCACAAAGGGGGACACAAAGTCTCCTGACGAACTCTGTCGAGAACTTTTACTTACACAAGATTCCGATAAAGACGGTTTGACCGATCACGAAGAACTTTATGGCTATCCAATTTCGGAAGATTCCGACGAAATGGTGTATTCCGATCCTCTCCTCAAAGATACCGACGGTGACGGCCGTTCGGATGGAACCGAAAGCGCCAACAGCAAAATCGAAGGCTCCAATGCTACAATTTCAGAAGAATTTGCCATGCACCCCGCACGAAAAGATTATCTCATTCAGGTTCACGCCCGTGGCGGTTCAAATGGCGCGCAAACCTCCGGCATTTCGAGTTGGAATTCTTGGACGAAGTTGAAGATGAACGCCGGAGAAAAAATCCTGATTCGAGACACTCGTCTTAGCCAATGGAGTGTTGAGGGAGGAACAACTCCTCCAAATCCCGTGAATGTTTACGCGAACGGATCTTCTGCGATGCTCAATGAACCCGGCAACCAGGTGAATCATTGCGGCAGCTTGAACACATGTATTGTTGGAATTCCTCGAGCGGAACTCATTATGAAATTCGCCGATACGGAAACCGGCCAAGGCACTGGCCTTGTGCGAGTGGGAAATCAGCTCGCGAGCGAAGAGTCGGAAGCTGAAATGTCAGGCCCTGGCAGTAATCAATTTGTTCTTTTGAAGGCTAATGATCGCGATAACACGGCGACGATTTCCTCGAACCTGGCCGATAACACAGGTTTTCTTACTTTGTACGTGGCGATGCTCCCCGGTGATGATGATGCTCTTTATCCGCAGCGCGAACCTTCGGCCGCGGAAGAAGAAGCAGCTCTCGACACGCTTTGTAGTCAATCCAATACTCAGCAAGCCGGAAGCAATTGAGACATTCTTACGCAATCTTGAAGTAGTTGAGCAGTAAGGTCGCGGTACCCAATAAGAAAAAGAATCCGAGACAATCCGTGATGGTTGTAAGAATGGCGGAAGAAGCCACAGCGGGATCTACCTTAAAGCGCTTCATCAACAGGGGAATCAATCCACCAATGGCAAATGCGGAGAGCGTGCTTAAAAATTGCGCGAGGGCAACGACTGAGGCGAGCATCCAACTGCCCTTCCAGAGAAGTGCGACCGCGCCCAAAACAATCCCTAAGAAAGCTCCCACCCGAATCCCCGCCTTTAACTCATGCCAAAGCACGAGCATGTAATCGAGGGGCTTAATAATCCCAAGAGAAAGCTCGCGAATACTGACCGCGACAGACTGATTGCCCGCGGAACCTCCGAGATCAGAGATGATCGTAAGAAACGGAGTGATCGCGACCAGCGCAGAAATCGTGTCAGAGAAACTCGAGATAATACTCGCTGAAATCAAATTGAGCCCGATTTTTACAATGAGGATACTGAGCCGTCGAATGAGGCTCTTATTCATGTCAAGGGAGCGCAACTCCTCTCCCCCTAAGATCCCAGAGGCCATCAAAAAAGCTCTGCCCGCTTTGTTTTCTAAAGCTTCATTCACGGAAGATCGGCGCACCAGCCCTACAAGTCGGTCGCGATGATCGACAACGGGAATTCCGAAAAAGTCGTATCGGTCGAACACTTCTTCTAAGTCGTCGAGCGAGGCATTCACTCGCACATGCACGGGATCCAGAATCATCAAACCATCGAGCCGCATCTCTCGCGGAGAAAGAATTAGATCGCGAAGTTTCACAACGCCTCTTAATTTGTTTCGATTGTCGATGATGTACGCATAGAGAACATCGTACGTTTTGTAGACATCGCTGTTGCGTTGCAAATCTTCTAGCACTTCTCCGCATGTGCGCCACTCGGGATAAACCAAATATTCGGTGATCATGAGACCCCCTGCGGTCTCCGGTCCGTAGGAAAGTAAGTGTCGGGCCTCCGTAGCTTCTTCTGGGTCCATCTCTTGCAAGATGGCTTCGGCATTTTCTTCTTCTAGTGCGCCTAACAAGTCGGCCTGTTGATCGGAAGGCAGCTCTTCCACAATTGCAGCTGCGTGTTCGTCTTCCAAATCCTCAATGAGATCCTTTGCCTGTTCATCCGGGAGTTCTTCAATGAGATCAGCGGCATCTTCAGGATTCAAAAGAACGAGTAATTTATTTTGAGAATCTGAATCTAGGCGAGAAATAGCGCGAGCAGTCTCGCCCGAACTCAAAGTGTCGAGATACGAGCTCAATTGCATGGGATCGCCGGCATCGATGATGCCTTTTAAGATCTCCCATGTTTCGGCCTGTGTTTCTGGAGGCGTCATCGCCCCTCTAATGTATGTCCATTTGGTTTGGCGCGAAAGACCCAAAGTCGAGATGTAAGAAAGTTAAATCCCGTCCCTGCCACAATTCCCGCAAGCGCCGGAATCTGCGGCCAATTTACAAAACTTGGGAATTGAAAAAGCATATAGCGCGCCACGGAATAATTCACCGCAATTCCAATCGAATTGGCGAGGGCATAGCGCACAAATTGCCCAAGGACGGCTTGATGTTTCGCGTAGGTGAAGGTGATCGTTCGATTGAGTAAAAAATTGGATGTCATCGACACCACAATTCCTCCGACTAAGGACCACTCAGCACTAAAACCAAGCAAATGCAGAAGCGTCACGACAGCGATATTTACAATGGTCCCTGACGCTCCCACGATTAAAAATTGCAAGGTATACGACCATTCTCCAAAACGAAAATCCGCTAAGCGCTTCAGATGTCTGATGAACCGAGTCGCTTCAGCCAATCGAGAAGAAACCGTCTTTCTTTCCAGCCCCTCAAAAGCGATGGGAATTTCCGAAATATCTTCCAGTCGACCTCGAACGAGCAGTTCCAGAGCAATTCTATCGCTGGCGGGGTTGAAGAGCTGAGATTTTCCTAAATGAGATTTTCGAAGCGCAAAAAACCCGGAGAGAGGATCCCTCGCACGGGTGAGCGGGCGAATGGACCAAGAGATAAGTCGCCAGAAGAATTGTTTCATCCAGGATGGATTTCCTAAATTCTCCGATCTCCTATCAAAGCGATTTCCCATCACCAATTCATGATCGAGCGCTCCTTGGACGAATGTCGGAATGGCTTCCACGCAATGACTGCGGTCTGCATCCATGACGACAATGACTTCCCCCTCGGCATCTTCCATATGCTTTAAAATCTTCCGGTCGCGCCGCTCTAAAAAAATCACCTCGAAACTGCGGAACTGATTTTGAAGGCGTTGCAGCTCCTCCGAGAGCGCCGTACGACGCCCGTCTGTGATCACCAAAACGGTCACAGAAGCATCCAAAATGCTGGTCTGAGGGGCTGAAGCAAAACGTTCGCCGGGCATAGAACCGATAGGCTAAATCATGAAAACTTTGCAGAGAAGGACCAAAATTGCCCTATCCAAACTGCACAGAAGAGCCCGAAAGGGCCTCCAATACGGGTTTTAAGAGGCATAGTCTTTGCACACTTTAAGGGTGTATGCGACGTCTGAAGGGCAATTCCACTTCCGGCTTTTCTCTCATTCAACTGATGGTTTCGAGCGTGCTCGTGGCGCTCATCGTCGTTGGAGCTCTCCGCTCCTTCAAAAATTCATCGCAAACCCTGATGACTCAAAAGGCATTAGATAACGGATCTGAACGAGTGACCTTCGTTCAAAAATTACTCCTTCAAGACATTCAACGTGCTGCCGATCTGAATGCACCTTGCGGAGGAACCACAGGGATCGCTTGTTCAGGCTATGCCGTTCAAGCCGGCGTCACTCCCCTCACTTCCGCTACCGTATCGACTCTGAACTACTCCAATGCAGAAGCTTTCCGACCGACGAGCGCATTTCTCACCGCCGCCACGACTCCCTACGATGCGCTTCGAATTGTGACAATCGATGAAGAGGCCAATGATGTCAGTTGCCCTCTGCCGGCTTCAAGCCTATCGGGCGCCGTCAACCCCGACCCTTCAGGCCTTACCTTCACCGTGAATTTGAATGAGAACGCAGCATGTGCTCAGCTCCTCGCAAATGCGGTTGGCAAAATTTTTATGGTTCAACAACTCACCGTCAATGGCATGCGAAGCGTTCCCGTGGACTCACAAGATCACTATCAAACCGTGCTGATCCAAATTACCGGCGCGACGGTTTCCGGGAATGTTCTTACGGCGGAAGTGAGTGGCGGCTCATTATTTAATACAGTCGATCCTACCGGTGCGGGGATTCCGGTCTTGCAAGCATTCTCAAATGGTCGCCCCACCCGACTTTATCCGGTCAAGTTTATTGAATGGGCGGTCGATGCTGAATCGCAGGAACTCAAGCGACGAGTCTTTCGAGGCGCACCGAGCGGATTTACATTTGGAGCTTGGCAGGTCATTTCAAAAAATTTGGAAACGTTTCATTTTGGTATTCCGCGCACTCAACAAATTAGCTGCGGATTTTATCAAAACCCTTCGAATCAAAATTCAAGCTTGAGCCCCCGAACGCTTCAAGGATGCAATGCGGAACAGGCCGCCCAATTTTTAAAAATGCATCAAGTCATCGACGCCACCGGCGCAATACATCAGTGTGGTTTAAGTGGCGCTCAAGTGAACTTCACACTGCGCTCTCAAGAGCCCATTCCAAATCCGGAAGATTTTGTGATCACTAAATTGGCCAAGGCTTCCAATGGCTCAACGCAGAATGTTTCCATCTATACAAACTCCACCGAAGATAAGTTCCTCAAGTTCCGAGCTGGAACTAGCGCTTTGATTAAAATGATGGATGCGAGAGGATATCTAAATACATGTTCTTAAGAACTCCCTCTTTTCAGTCCACCGAACGAGGTGGCGCGATGATGATCGCCCTTGTGCTACTCGTGGTTTTTGCCGTAGTCGGAATTGCCGCATATAAATTGAGCGGCAATCGATTGGTGAAGTCCGAGCAAGTGGCGGGCCGAAAGAAAACGGAATATGAAATCGATCAAGCTCTCCAAACGCAAAAGTCGCGCTTCATGCGTTATTTCGATAGCAATATTTCCGAAGAGACCGGAACTCCGGCCTTCAACGACCTGACCTTTCGCCAAGATTTCTTTCAAGCGGCCTTAAATTCACTTAGCGATCCAGATGGTGATCCTGCGACACCCGTGGACGCCGGCACTCGCGCTTCCTGGGCTTGGACTTTTCTTACTCAGATGGAAACGATCATCGCCGATGCGAACATGCGTCCGCTGGGGTGGAATACTTGGAAGAACTCGTTCATGAATGCCATGAAGCCCAATCACACCCAGTGGACTTCGATGGTGGGAGACTCTCGTTCCAAATTTAAGATCAGCATGGAAGGTAGAGGCGCCTCTGTTTCCGTATTTCCTCCGCAAATGACTTTGGAATATCGATATCAACTGCAAATTCAACGCGTTTCAAATGAAGATCCTCCTCTAGCGGATGACGAAGGAATTATATCAATCGAAATTAAGCCTGAGCCCTTTACGAAGTGGGCAAGTTTCCGATTGTCGATGCTCGGTCAAGGAGGCAACGCCACATGGCTCACTGGTAAAACAGTCAACAGTAGCGGCGACACCGTTTTGCCGGCGTCCGTCTACAATGGCCCTGTTTACATAGCCGATCTTCCGGCCATCCGGGGCGATGTGCAATTTCTGGAAGGAATTAAAAGCAGTTGCGCTCATGCGGACTTTACGCCCACGGGTTCGCAGCGATCTTGTCGTCCCGCAGATGCCGCTTCGGGACTATCACCTTACATGATCGCCACCGGTCACCGGGGAAACATGGACGGATGCTACGATGCAAAAAATGTCTGCAAAGATGAAGCAGCGGGAGACGTGCATAAAGGTGAAGCCATGTGCGCCGGCGTGAAATGTGAAGACGCTTGTAGACGTTCAACCGCAGGCGGCCCCGTCAGTTGCAATGCCGCAGCCTACGATCCCTACTACGAGCCGATCATTCCCCCTCAAAATTTATTCAACACCCTTCGACTTGCCGCTGGAGATCAAAATGTAAGTTTACTGCCGAGCACGACGGCCGTCACCGACTCGGAATTGAAAGGCTTTCTTGTCAATCACGCGAATAAGGCTAACCAAAATTTTACGACGGCGTCTTCAGTACCCGCGGGAGCATTTCTTCCCACCGACTCTTTCGGCAAAGTAACTGGAGGAATCGTCGTTCATAAAGCCAATGTGGAAAAGATGACGATCGATACCGGCTCCACCGCCACCAGCGATTTTTTCTCGACACTTCCTGCGGCTCATCGAGATGCGGCTCGCACTTTCTTGAATGCTCAGGCACCAGGATGTGAATTTCAAAAAGTAGCCGTCCTTATTGATCCGACCTCTGCCGCATTGTATCCGCACATGGAAACCTACTCGCCCATTCCAGGAGGTTCCTGCGCCCCCTCGTCCCTTAATAGAACGTTCGTTCTTTATCCCAAAGGCTCGACGCTCGTACAAACTGCTTTAAATGGAAAAACCAATGGGGTGGTCGTCGTCGATCAAGGCAAGATTGATTCATTCGGTGGCGGCAATGCGAATCGTCCTTCCGTCAAGAATTCTAAGATGGGCGTATTTGCGGACGGCGAAATTCGTGTCGATCGCCACCTCACCTATGCTTCCGCAAAATTTGTGAAGATCGATGACATGGGTAATCCGGTGGGTGCGTCTATTGATGCGAATGGAAATATTTCCGGCACGAGCTACACGGTCGATCAATTTGAAAGCCCTCCTTCTGGCCTGGATCGGAACAACGTTCGTCCTGTCATCAACTCAGAATCTCCGGAAGTTTTTGGACTCTATTCACAAAATGGAAATATCACGGTGAAAAATGTCTTTCAGGCGAATGGTTCACTGGACACTGCGGCGTCTGCGCCAAAGAGTTTGGATTTTCATGGTTCAGTCTTTTCAATCGGTCCCAATTGCCAAAGACCCGCTCGGACTTTTTTGAAGTGTAACGAAAGTCAGAGCGAATTTAATTCTAGCCCAGAAACACCCGCCAATTACAATCCGGCGAATTTTCCCTTGGGATGCGGCTTTGGTGTAGAGCAGTTTAACAACAAGATGTTGGGCAATCGCGGCCGATTAAAGCTCTTAGGCAGCAACATCATGAATCGAAGTGGCGCCACCGGCTCTCCCAATTGCCAAGATTCCGTCGATGGGGAATTGATGGCCGGCTTTCAGGGTCAATGGAACTTCGACAGACGTTTGGGCTTAGGCCTCGTCTCGGTCCCGGGCTATCCCGTTAGCAATATCGTCAAAGCCCAAATTCGCGTAATCCCCATCCGAAACTGGCGCATGGCAGACCAAGCGCACTAACGTTTTCAACTTCGACCAAAGTGACAAAAATTGCCTCTGAAAGTATTGCGATCTCACTCCATTTTCTGCCCGATATTTGAGCGATACCCTCGAGATTTCAACTACTTATACTGGCACTGACATTGCAATATTGAAGCACATGCGTGACGGAAGAATTTCAACATTATTTCTATCGAGTGCGATGATCGCCCTCCTTACTGCCTGCGGCGAAGAGAGTTCAAATGGTCCTGCTATTAAAACGAAGCGCGGAACGTCGACGGATGATACGCAAGGCCTCGCGCCGCCCTCTGCCTCATATGATTATACCAAGGCCTCCGCTTACTTTTCTTTCGACGATCTCATTACGACCACCGGCGTGCAGCGCGCGACAACCAATGAAATCGATGCGCTCGCACATGCAACTTGCCTCATGAGCGAGGGCACTGCTCCGGAAGCTCTTTGCCCTGAACTCACTGCGGGATTTCGAGATCAAGCCTTAAACTTTAATAAGAATGGGGCGCTTTCATGTGGGGGGGGTTCTTGTGACGCCCACGATCTTAATCAATGCATGACAGTCGCGGGTTCGGACTCGCTACAACTTTCCGGCACAACTGGATTTTCAATCTCCTATTGGGTTTCTTTTCCCTCTCTCCCTCAGGGAAACCAAGTGGTCCTTTCCCGCTATACGGTCGCTGGCGAGAATCGGGAGTATCATATGGGAATTCGCTACGAGCAATGTAATGCGGCTGGCAACACATGTTCCGGACCGCTCCGCTTCTATTTTGCAAAATCCAAAAATGGTCGACGCGACGACGACACGGCGGTACCGCCCATCACCGGCAATCAACACTTTTATTTTTCCACGAAA
The DNA here is from genome assembly GCA_002343335.1 of Bacteriovoracaceae bacterium UBA2394. Lineage (GTDB taxonomy): Bacteria > Bdellovibrionota > UBA2394 > UBA2394 > UBA2394 > UBA2394. Next base: position 5,389 of record DDSI01000078.1, on the reverse strand, counting down.
ACTCTTACTGCCGCGGATATTGGCACAGCCGGCGAGCCCATTTGGATGAATGTGATTTTCACCTTCGATATCACAACCTTAAAAGCCAAGTTTTATGTGAACGGCCAATTTGATTCCGAGCACGACATCACTGAACCTCAAGTTTTCGGGGGAACTACCGCGAAAGCGATGATTGGGTGTGTTCAGCTTTCTTCCAGCACGCCGGATTTATTTTTAACGGGAAAATTGGACGATTTGGTTGTGCATAAAGATAAGATTTTTTCAGCGAACGAAATTGAGGCCTTATCTAAACGCCCCTAAATCCCTTAAACCCCGTAATTCCGCAGTGTCTTTCCAAAAACTTTTTGGTAAACCCAAAGTTCATTCGCCGGGGTGAAACCCTGCGTGTGAGTCGGGGCGTGGCTCAGCCTGGTAGAGCGCTCGCTTGGGGTGCGAGAGGTCGGAAGTTCAAATCTTCTCGCCCCGACCAATTTTTCACATTCATTCTCCGCTCTTAAATTGATCAAAGGCCCGAAGCGCGTCGGCGGCATACATCACCGAAGGTCCGCCTCCCATATAGATGGCCATGCCGAGTGCCTCTGCGACTTCCTCTCTCGTCGCTCCAAGTCGTGCGAGCGCTTTGGCATGAAAACCCAGACAACCGTCGCAGTGCGAAGCAACGCCGAGAGTAATGGCAATGAGTTCCTTCGATTTTTCATCCAGAGCGTTCGTTTGCAATGCCGCTCTGCCAAGCGCAGAGAAACTCAACATCGCGTCGGGTATGAGCTTTCGAAGTTCTCCCATATACGAACTGATCTCGGACGTAATTTCCTTATACTCCTTGGTCATTCGAAAATGCTCCTTTCACGATCCTTGAAAAAATTAGCTATGTCTTAGAATAGGAACTCTTGCGGGCCGTTATAACTACCCCTTGGTACGGTGCCCATCCCTCACTCTTCCCCGTATCGTGATTGGAGGTAAATTATGCTTCATGTACTTATCCCTCTCCTTTTGATCCAAGTCCCACCGAGCTCGGATTCCTCCACTTTGATCGTGGATGGCCCTCCTCAGATGTCTTACAAGGGCTATTGCCTGAAACAAAAAAGGCCAGAGATCAAAAAAATTGAAGGCAGAACTTCATCAGAAGTGATCATTCCCTTCGATATTGAAGAGTGCAAAGTTTCCGTCGAGGAGTCCGCTGCGAAAGATCCGCCATCAGCAGCACCGATTTCCATTTCGCTCTTTCAGAATCGTCAGTTGCTCTATCATCGGAAAATCGAATCGCCCTATTTTGGCGTGGAAATCAGCATCCCCATTGCAAAGATTCTGGCCGGGCGAAAGAGAGTCTCGGAGCCTTAAAAGCTCGAGCGGACAACATCCTGCGTAGCCTGCGAACTCTTTTCCCCGGGCGGAAATGCCCGAATCGGCTTGTATTGCCATTCTACGCCCCTTTCGAGGGCCCTCCACTTTGGCACGAGCTGTGCAACACTTCATTCCGTTGGAGGTTGCTGTATGTCGAAACTCTCATTAATTCATTCTGTCTTTACTGCGCTCATTTTGCTGGGGCTTTCTAGTCCGTCCTTTGCTGCTCTAAGAACACTTCCTAATTCCACGGTGAATGCCAGTGGATGGACGAATTTCAAACGCGAGCCCGGATCTCGTAATATTTTCGTCGACTGCAAAGCTGGTAAAACAAATTGGCCAGGATCCAAGCTACATCCAAAGCGATCGATTCGCGCAGCCTATGAATCCGAGAATTTCAGAGACGGTCACGGCGATTGGATCCTTGTAAAGCGAGGGACGAGTTGCCGAGAAAACCTTTCGGGTTGGAAAAAATCCGGAAGTCCGTCATACGTCATGGGCGTGGGCACCTACGGCGATGGCCCCCGTCCCGTACTGCTCACTGGCAGTGATGGCGCCATCTCTTTTCACGGAAGCGTTCAAAATGTAACGTTCCGCGGACTCTATCTCGTTGCCGATTCCCGAAATTATAAGACCTTCAAATCGCGAAAAGCTGGGCTCAACCGAGGCGTTGGAATTTTTGCAGATGGTTTCGCGAGCAAGATTGACGGTGTCTCCTTCGAAGATATCGTCGTGGATTCCTACACGAGCGGCGTAGACATGGGGAACAACAACGCGACGTTCAAAAACATCATTTTTCGAAGATCCTCTATAGTGAATTCTTATCCTGAGAAGGTGAATGCCATTTCCAATGGAGTCTATATGGCCAATGCAAAGGGGATTCTATTTGAAGAGGTGTTCTTTGATGCGAATGGATGGAATGACAGAACTAAAACTCTCAATGAAGGTACATACAAGGATCATCATTTGTATTTCCGATCGGATGTGCAGGATGTCGAGATGATCAATGTATTCGGCATGCGAAGTCCTGGCGACGCCTTTCAACTACGAGGCGGTGGAATTGCTTCAGGAACTCTTTCTTACAAAAATGGCGGAGGCTTTACCTGCGGGCTTGTAAACGGAGCTGAAACGGTGCACGCCAAAGCGGGCGGGGTGATCTGCCGAGTTGCCGATAGTATCTTTGTCGAAGGATGGGGTGGTTACGCGACAGGTATTTCTCTTACTAATCTAAGGCCGGGTCGAACTAAGACAGGACGAGGAACCAATCAAATTATCAATAACCTCTTCATTAACGGACGAGCCAAAAACGGCGCTGCGATTAAACTTCACACGACGAAATCAGGAGGGGGCTATCCGGAGCCCGTCAATGAAGATGAAACGGTGGGAGTAAATGACCTCGAGATTCTGAATAATCGAGTCGTCTCTTATCCATCTTTCATTTGGTTTGATTCGGGTTTTAATCTCGGCGGAAAAGGTCGTGCTGCATTGAACGGCGTTCGAATCGCTTATAATCAGGCTCGAGATCCAAGAAATGAAAAAGGATTACTGATCGAACGAGGAGTTACGCCGAAGGCAAATCTTGCAAAAAACGGTATCGAGCCCATCGTTTATATTGGGAATGATTACTATAGCTCCACGAATACTCTTACCGGCAACCTCTTCTCTGTCGGATCAGATCTCATGAATCTGGGTAAGTGGGCGAAGTCGATGGAGCCTACCGCCGGCAATCAACCCCTGGCATTTGCGAAGTTACTTTCCCCGCTCGACTACCATCGGGCTCGCGGCGGCATTTATGATAATTACGATCTTCAAGAAAAGATGCTTCGTCAGACAGAGACGAACTGGGACCCTTATTACGCCGTTCACAAAATTCGACGGTGGATATTGTCGGGAATGTAATTAACTCTCTGAGGCAAAGTGAGTTAAAGCTTCTTTCAGTTGCTGACGAAGTCTAACGAGCCGTCCGCGACAGGCTTTAAGAGATTCAGCTCTGGAAAGCTTTAGAGCGCGAACCGATCCTCCGTTAGATTCAGACTTATCCAACGTGCGTTTGGGTTTGCGCATCAATCTTTCCCCCGGCCCCGTCGTGACCTCCGACTCTTGGAGCGAAATCACGATTAAGCATAGCTCTCAGGACTTGAGAAGGTTTGAAGGTTAACACTTTCCTAGCGGAGATCGTCATCTCTTGGCGAGTCTGAGGATTTCGACCCACGCGCGATTTCTTTCGGCGCACCAAGAAATTTCCAAATCCAGAAATTTTAATTTTATCGCCAGTCTTTAGCGTGTCTTTGATCATGTCGAAGACCAGTTCCACAACGTCGGTTGCTTCCTTTTTGGTCAGGCCAACCTTCTCGAAAACATGATCCACGATATCCGCTTTTGTCAGAGTGACTTTCGAATCCATAGAGTGTCCCCCTCAATGCAAACCAATTGATCTACTTCATCATTTTAGAATTTCGAGGGAACATGCGGCAAGGCACCGAGTGTCGAAAAACGCAATTTTTTCAAACGCTTATGAAGTCCCTTTAAGGCCGTCCCTCTAACGCCATGCAATTCGATCCGAGCCAAAACTCGTCAGAAGCTGCTTTACGAGGGCCTCGTGAGACTTCTTCGCTTCCTCTAACGTAAGTGTTCGCTCGCTGGAGCGATAACGCATTGCGAATGTGAGTGAACGTTTCCCCTTCGAGAGCTCTTTGGATTCAAAAATATCGTAGGGTCGCATCCATTCGAGATTCGAAACTCCTGCCGCTTTCTCTGCCTCACTCAGAATTTCTTGAACGAGGATTTTTTCATCCACTAAAAAACTGGCGTCCAAATCGATAGAGGGAAATGTCGGCGGACGAGAATAAGACATGGGCATTTCCGCAAGTTTCGAACTCAGCAACCACTCTCCAATGAAACATCGCCCCGAAATTCCTAACTCCCTTACCCACTGAGGATGTAACTCGCCGGCGGAAAATCCCGCCGTTTGAAAATGCCGTCGAGGGTGCAGCAAGGTGAAATTTTCTTCCAATTCCTCGCCGCGCAATCTTGGATTCTTGAAGCCGCCCCACACGGACTCACACATTCCTTTAAAACGAAAGAAATCATCCGTGTTCTTATTTTCCCACAGGTGTTTTTTATCGATGGGCTTTGGCATCCAAACGACAGCCAGCGCTTGGCGCTCGCTCACCGGAGAATTTTCATAAATCGCGGAAGCGTCTCTGCGAAACACCGGGCCCGCTTCGACGAGCATAATATGGTCCTCTCCATGAGCGCCGTTGGCACGTGCTCGATCGAGAAGGTCTGGGAGAATATTCTTCCGAAGCACAGAACGCTCCGCATGGATGGGATTCACGAGTTCCACCCAGTTCGAGTCCGCATAACCCAGTGAAGTCGCGAGAGCTCGATTGCCAAAACTCAAGTGAATCGTCTCTGAAAATCCGAGAGCGCAGAATCGCTCCACAATTTTATTTTTTGTCGAAAGATGTTCTCTTAAATCCAAGATACTGGAAATGGACTCCGTGGATCGAAGTGCCTGCTTTTCCAAATTCTCATAGCCTATGAGCCTGGCCAAATCTTCCATGACGTCTTCCAGATGAGCGAGATCCGCACGGTAGCCTGGGAACGTCAAAGTTGCGGCACTTCCTTTTGCTTCCAATTGATAATCCAAACGACGCAGAAGTTCGAAAAGATCATTATCCGAAGCCTCCAGTTTTCCAAGTTTACTTTCCACGCGAGAGCGGTCCCAAAGTACTTGAGAGGGCTTCCAATCCCGATCGAATGCCTTCGTTCCTCCCGCAGTTTCAAAACCGGAAAGTTCTTTCACTAATCCAAGCGCGCGTTCCACCACTTCTTCAATTCGAAACGGCATCACTCCTTTTTCAAAACGCGCAGAAGATTCGGAGGACAGCTGGTGTCTTCGTGCAGACGCGCGAATGCGTTTTGGATCGAAGCTTGCGACTTCCATGAGCACATTTTTGGTTTCGCTCGAAATCATCGAAGCCTTACCGCCCATGACCCCCGCTAAACTGAGCGGGCCCGATTGATCGGCGATTACCAGATCCTC
>DDSI01000202.1 GCA_002343335.1 Bacteriovoracaceae bacterium UBA2394 | reverse complement strand
GGCTTGCTTATAGGCTTGAAGAACAAGTGTTCCATCTTGTTCGCCTTTCAATGCAAAGAGGGAATTCGGCACATAACCGAAGTGATTGTTGGATAGGAGTCGAAAATCGGGAACAGACTCGTCTGCGAAGAGGGAGGCGCTCTGAATTGCGAGCGCCAGAATCGCCCAAACGGCGATTCTTAGCCAAGATGTCCCCCCGGAAATCCCCACTTAGAGATTATACTTCTTTCGGAAAGAATCGGTGATTTTGGCCGTTTTAAGGAGCTTTTGCGTATATTCCTCCAGTAAAACGCCCTTTCGCTTCGTGAGCAGTTCCTCTCGAAGCTTTTTCGCATCGGCTTCGGGGACGGCGGTGCCGGCGACAGGTTGGTTCCAATCCTTTGCCTTGAGCAGCACCCATTTTCCGTCGGACAAAAATGGACTTGCGGCGGTGTTCGATTTTCGGAGTTCACCAAGCGCTTTGGTGACTGTGTCGGTAGTGCTCAGTCCTGGAACTTCCGTGGTGCGATAAATCTTAAACGCCTTGTGAGTAGTGACGGTCATGCCCGCGGTTTGAATTTGATCCCACGTGCGCTTCCCATTTTTGAAATCATCCACCGCAGTTTTTGCCAAAGCCTCGCTCTGCTCCGAAAGAAGTTTTCGAGTCACTTGCGACCTAGCTTCTTCAAACGTCATGGGTTGAGGCGCGGTCACTTGCTCGATGCGATAGACGTACAACTTGCCCTGGCTCTCTTCTGGGCCTTGCCATTTTCCTTTTTCAGCCGACATCGCTTTCTGAACGAGAATGTAGGGAAATGTCGTCAAACGGGTTTTGGAATCAAATGGAGTTGTCGTCTCAAATTCAAATCCCTTCGTTTTGAGGGCTGCCATGGGATCTGATTCTTTGGCGATCATGCTTTCCACAGATTTTTGATAAGTAGCGAGTTCTGCATCCAGTTTGGTTTGTCTAATTTGGTAAGCCATCTGATTTTTACGAGCGTCCAAGGTCGTCGCCGTGCCCGTGCGATCGATGACCCAAAGTAGGTGATAGCCGAAATCCGTCTTCACGGGAGTCGAAACGGCATTGAGCGGAGCAGTCCTAAAGGCTGCGTCTGCAAAAGGCTTTACCATTGTCGTCTCAGAGAAGTATCCAAGATCGCCACCCTTCGAGGCGTTGGAGTAATCTTCAGAATTTTTGATCGCAGCCTGTCGAAAATCATTCTGAGTCTTGATGGCTTTTTGCAGCGCTTGCGCCCTGGCGAGACCTTTCGGAGAAGAATCGGAAATCAAAATATGAAGTGCGTGGACTTGAGCCGTTTTGAAATCTTCCCCATTCGCTTTGCTCAAGGTTTCATAGTGTTTTTGAATTTCCTCGCTAGATATTTCAATTTTCTGACCAATCGCCGCTGTGGAAATCCATCCCACGGAAGCGACACGTTTTTCAGAGCTCAAATATTCGCCTTGATGCTTGGTGAAATATTCTTTGGCCGCAGCATCGGTGACGACGACCTTTTTATTCTTCTCTAACATTTCAGGATCGAAAATTCCCACTTCCAGCGTGGCTTCGGTTTTATCCAGACGATAGATATCGGAAACTTCGGAGGCGGTCACAGCTACTGCGGACTCAATCAGATGGCGCATGCGTTCCGCTGCAAATTCTTCCTTCAAACTTGCTTCATACGAATTGGGTTTCAGATCATTAGCTTCCAAAACGCGTTGATAAGTTTTAGGAGAAAATTTCTTCACGCCAGGATCTTGAAAGGCTTCGTTCTTCTTAAGGTTCTCTAGAATTTCCGTATTGCCGATGACGATTCCCACCTTGTCTGCTTGTTGGGCGAGAATTTTTCGCATGACGAGGCCGCTTGCGACTTGGCGATCCACCATATTGACGAGCTGTTCGCGCATTTTGCCCTGATTGGCATTAGCCCCGAACATTTGATCGTACATTTCAAGTTGTCGACTAAAGAGTCGTTGAAATTCGCGGTAGGGTATGTCCTCACCATTCACCGTCACCAAAATGGAAGGGGATGTTTGTTCCTCGCGCATGGTTCCCCAGATGATAAAACTCAAAATGATGACGCCAAAAATTGCCGTCGTGAAAATGGAAGACTTTTTGCTACGAAGAAATTGCATTGACATGAGGGGAGTGTTCCAGAAACCGGGTCGCCAGAGCAAGAAAGAGAGGCCAGATTCCGGGCATTTAACCCAAATTTTGATAGCCACGGAATCGAGTACTTCATAAGCTCTCTCAATGATTTTTGATTCTCTCTTTGGGATCTTTTCGAACGATTTGGCCATTGATTTGGGAACGGCCAATACTCTGGTTTATGTGAAGGGCAAGGGCATCGTCTCTAGCGAGCCGTCCGTGGTAGCGGTGGAAAAGGATTCTCGTGGAGGCCGACGGGTGCATGCCGTAGGCCGAGAAGCCAAGGAAATGTTGGGTCGCACTCCTGGAAATATTGTGGCAATTCGACCGATGAAGGACGGAGTGATCGCAGACTTTGAAGTAACGGAAGCGATGCTCCGATATTTCATCAAAAAAGTTCACAACCGTCGATTTGGTTTGCGACCTCGCATTGTCATCTGTGTGCCCTTCGGAATTACCGAAGTCGAGAAGCGCGCGGTTCGGGAATCTGCCGAAAGCGCAGGCGCACGAGAAGTTTATTTGATTGAAGAGCCNNGAATTGTGTTTAGTTCTTCGGTGCGGATGGCGGGGGACAAAATGGACGAAGCGATCGTTCATTATATGAAGAGGAAATATAATCTTGCCATCGGAGAACGCACCGCGGAGAGAATTAAAATTGAAATTGGCTCCGCTTTTCCAGATCCCGACCGCACGGAGCGTACGATGGAAGTAAAGGGTCGAGATCTCGTGGCTGGATTGCCGAAGACGCTGGTCATTTCCTCCGATGAAATTCGGGAAGCGCTCTCGGAGCCGATCAATGCGATCGTAGAAGCCGTGCGATTGGCTCTCGACCGTACCCCTCCCGAGTTGTCTGCAGACATCGTTGAGAAGGGAATCGTCCTAGCAGGGGGCGGAGCTTTGTTGAGAAATTTGGATATCTTACTTCGTGAAGAAACGGGTTTACCTGTCATTATTTCGGACGATCCTCTCACAGCCGTGGTACGCGGTTCTGGGAAGGTGCTCGACGAACTAGATCTCCTTAAGAAGGTGACGACGCGGGGGAATTAAGAGGTGCTTTTCCCCTCGGTGAATCATCAAAAGTCCTGGTTAGGGCTTCTCTTGGTGGTCGTTTTAGGCGCCAATCT
>DDSI01000122.1 GCA_002343335.1 Bacteriovoracaceae bacterium UBA2394 | reverse complement strand
GTCGAGGGTTCGCGATCGTCGTCCGGAGCTTTAGCGGTGGCACTGACGTCTCGAATTCTAAGCTTCAAACCCAAAGGATTCGGAAATATTTTGAGGCTGACCATTCAGTCTCGAAATGAATTAATTGAGAGAATGAGTAAGATAAAAAATATAAGAATTCTCCCCACCCATGATTTAAATATTCTTGCGTTCGTCATAGCCAAAAGGTTCGAAAAAACTTCTAAGGTTTCCAGGAAAACTCGGACCATTTTCCACACACTCTCTCCCCAAAACAGAAATGCACCTTATTTCTTAACGAAGACAAGGTTGGATCGAGAACGCTACGCTTTTCTATTCAACGACTTTACGGAAACGTGGAATGCAAAGGTTGACTCTGACTTGGAAGTTCTAAGACTTTGCGCGATGAATCCATTTCTGATTTCGAAGGAACCAAAAATTAACTACTTGGATCGCTTTGTGGAAACTTTAAAGCGTCTAAGTGAATAGAGAATACTCATTCCGAAAACGCGAACATTCATGCGATTAATCGATTCTCAGAAAAGCTTCGACCATCTCCTCGATGGTTTCCTTTCGAGCTGATCGAGTAAATCGCTTCACTCCCTCCTGATCAAAAATCCAAGTGAGCATCGAGTGCGCGAAGTCCATTGCTTTATCTTTTTTGTAGCTATAACCGAGCACCGCCGCCAATTCTCGAACGTTTTCCGAAGAGGAAGAAAGAACAATCCATCGATTGGGGTCGAGCTTCCTATCGCTCATGAATTTTTTCATAGCCTCAGGAGTATCCCGATCTGGATCAATAGTGATCAGCACCATTTTAAATTTCTTTTTTGTTTTATTGAGGATCTGGGTTTCCATTGCCTTCATATCGTTCACGGTTAGCGGGCAGGTGTATTTACAACCTAAAAACACGAGGGAAAGAATCACNNCACCCAGAGCGAGTCCAACCAATAGATAGAATCCGACGGATAGGCGGACTTTCCTTCGGAGGGTGCAACGCCAACGAGACTTAAGGCGAGGGCAAATGCGGAAATTATCTTCATGGTGCTTCTCCTTTGTAATCACGAGCGCAGCGAAATCCAAGATTTGCTATAGTAAAGGAACCTTGCAAACTACTGCGAAATCCAAAGCGCATAAAGGCCGCGTAATTTTTAAAATCGGAGGCCCCGAGGCCGCCCGAACCGCAAAATGCCGCCTTATCGAGGGACCCGTCGGCACGCGATTCTCCCGTAACAAGGCTGGAGTTGAAATCTTCGACCCACTCCCAAATCAAACCATGGAGATCATAGACACCGAAATCATTTGCGAATGTAGATCCAATACTGCCCAAGATTTTTTCAGTCGGGCGTGAATACCAATTCAATATTTTTTGATTCAAGTCCTTCTCGGTTTTAAAAGACGCCGCGGCATATTCCCATTCTGCCAACGACGGCAAGCGCTTGCCTTGAGCGTGGCAATACGCTCTCGAGGCAAACCAGGAAACAAAGGTCACTGGAGAAGCGGAGGCTCCTGCATTCGCAAATTCCGTATCCGATTGCCAATCGTTCAAGTACATCGTGTCCGCAAACACTCTCTTCGCATTTGACTTCCGCCATTTCGGATTGAGCATCACAAAGTCGAGAAAATTCTCCTTCGTCACTGGATAGCGATCTAAGTAAAACATCCCTACTCGAAGTTTTTCGTCGCCCTTAGCATCACCCGGTGAAGGATCCAAATAAAGGGGCGTGTAAAATCCCTCCTTTATGAGAGCCATAGATTTTTTGTCGGCTCCGCCCACTCCTTCGCTCAAACCCAAACAACAGCTGAGGGAAAAAATGAATAGAGTTGGCTCCAGCCTGACCATGAACGTAAACTCGATTCATCTCAATGCTCAGGAGAGATTTCGGGAGGCTTTTCAGATCGTGCGTCCTTCACTTCCTGCGCTGTCACAGAGTAGCCAGCATTCGACCAAGAACCGTAAACATAGGTGAGAATATTAGCGACTTCTTCATCTGTTAGATCCAATTTCGGCATCACCGAATTGAATTGCTTTCCATTCACAGTGATGACCCCCTGAAGACCGTGCAGGACCGTGCGAATTGCCCGCTTTTTGTCAGCATTTAAATAATCAGACTTGGCCAAGGGGGGAAATGCATTAGGAATCCCTTCTCCACCGACTTGATGACAGGCAGCGCAAACGGACTCGTACTTCTGTTTTCCAAAGTTCATCTGTTCTTGCTTGGTCTTGGCGACTGGCACCTTCACAGCCTCGCCCACCGATTGCACCGCGCCACCCTCCGCTAGATAGACTGAATCCGAGGTTTTTCCGGAGTAGATTATTTTATTCTCCGAGCCTTCTACTTTTATTAGACCGAGCGACCCCTTATTGAAAGTTCTAAAAATTGAATGATCCACAATGACAAGCGTGCCTGGGACTTCCACTTTAAAATCGACAATGGCAGACCCTCCCGCTGGGACGAGGGTCGTTTGAACATTGTGATTGATCGAGCTCCCACCCTCGATAAATACCTTGTCGAAGATTTCTCCAATCACATGAAAGGAGGAAATGAGATTGGGACCTCCATTTCCTACATAAAGACGAACATTTTCTCCTAGCTTAGCAGTCAGGGATTTATCCCCCGTCATCGCTCCAACGGAACCATTGAATAAGACGTAGTCGGGCTGTTCCTTCAAAGCCTTCTCCATCTCGAAAGGTTGATGGCCTCGCTGCCCGTACGGGCCTTTCGTGTAGAAATCTCCCTGCATCACATAATATTCTCGGTCAACTCTTGGCATTCCCTCCTTGGGCTCCACCAAAATGAGCCCATACATTCCATTCGCGATGTGCATCCCGACAGGCGCGGTAGCACAGTGGTAGACGTAAAGTCCCGGATTGATGACCTTAAAGGAGAAAGTTGAAGTATGTCCCGGCGCCGTCATACTGGAAGCTGCGCCGCCCCCCGGACCGGTCACCGCATGAAGGTCGATATTATGAGGCATCTTATTGTTGGGATGATTGGATAGACGAAATTCTACAAGATCACCTTCGCGCACCCGAATGAAACTTCCCGGGACGCTTCCTCCGAATGTCCAAAATGTGTAGTCCACGCCTTCAGAAATGGGCGATGTCTTTTCGACCACTTCCAAATGAACTTTCAATTTTGTATTGTAATTGCGCTTGATGGGCGGCGGCACATTTGGCGGAGACGTTAAAACGGCGTCTTCCTCGCCCCTAATTTCACCACTCCCTTGACTGCAGCCGATGGCGAAAACAGTCAAACAGACTAATGCCACTTCAAAAACAAACTCTGACTTCATCCTCATAGTCTCACCTCTATAAAAAATTATGCGGGGGCACCCAGCCCCTCGCAGATCGAGCATTTTACCGCCTTACTCGAGGGCTATCGCCGGCAACCTTCCTTACACAGTCGAACCGGCGGCAACAGGTATCGTCGCTTCATTCTTTTCTCCTATCTGCCTACAAGGCTATCCTCAATTGCATCCCGGACGATGATAAACATCATAAAAATGAATCAATCGCATTTTAGCAGTCTTCATGAGACTTCAAAGTACGACTAAGGGGCAATCTCATTTTAGGAATAAAATAAGAAGCCCAGATCAAAATCGAAAGTAAAAATACAATTGCTGCGGAGAATAAGGCGTCTGAGAACCACGCTGGGTAAATGACAGCACAAAGCCGAAGGCCAAGACTGACCAAAAGAAGTATGGAGACGGAGCCTAACGTCAAAGACCTTTTTTCCAATGAAAGATCGAATCCCCCGTGCGCCAATGTAACGCGAGATCCAATAAAGAGAGTTAAGAACGCAAATCCTCCCATATAGAGAACGTGATTCCAATGAGAATTTGAAAACTGAGTAAATAGTGGAATCCCAACACCTAGAACCGTCAACCAGGCAGACCCATAAATGCCCGCGGCAAGGACTCCCCGTTCTCGTGGAAGGTATTGAATTCTCCAATGCTTAAAGGCGACGACACAGACGACCAAGAACTTAATGATCTGGCCCCATGCTCGAAGTTCAAGGCCCTGCAAGAAATAAGATCCAGCAAATAAAAGGGCGAGCGCTGCCCATACCCTAGCTTCAGACCACCTCTCGGCGGAACCTGTGGCTTCGATTTGTATCTTGGGGAGAGCAGACCAACCTAACAAGGCTGGAATCAGTCTTCCGCCCACTCCTACAATCAGCGCTAACATCATCGCTTCGTAGAAAAGCAGCTGGCCCAGTTTGCTCAATTGAGAACCATTCTCGCTCAAAAGGATCAGAATCATTCCAATCGTGCCGCCGAGTAGCCCCACGGGAAGAAATAAAAATGTTGGGGGGGGATTCCATTTCCGAAGTTTGACTCGCTTCAAACCAAAAATGATTAACATCAAAAGCAATAATATGGAGGCGATCTCAAACCAGAGTAACTCTCCCAGGCAAGAACTTAGAAGCCCAATGACTGAAAGACTGATTGCTACGATTACCTCCTTAGAAGATGCCGAAGTGGTTCCAGTAAATTTCGGAATTGCTGTCATAAGAAACCCAACCGCGAATTGTACCAAAAATCCGCCGACCATCGTGTGCCTATGAATATCTCGAGGGTAAGTGCTTATGAGTCCCAAGGGCCATAGCAACCAAGGAATAATTCCAACGATCAAAAATAAAATACCTATAGGAAAGAATATTCGATAAGGCTCCGAAGTATATG
>DDSI01000263.1 GCA_002343335.1 Bacteriovoracaceae bacterium UBA2394 | reverse complement strand
GGCGAAGACTCTCGCCAGAGAGCTCGGACCGCACGGCATCACGGTGAATAATCTTTTGCCAGGCGCGACGAAGACGCAGCGTTTGGAAGCCATTTTTGAGGGGCGAGCGAAGAAATCGGGAAAGCCGATCGAAGAAGTGATTTCGCACTCCCAAGCTGAAATCCCGATGGGACGATTTGCTGATCCAAGTGAGATTGCCGCGGCTGTGGCATTTCTCGCCACGCCGGCGGCGAGCTATATTACGGGGATAAATCTGACAGTGGACGGGGGCAGAACCGCTTCCCTATGAGCGCCACGCGATGAAAAAGCTAAACAATTATATTGGAGGCGAGTGGGCGTCTTCAGCGAACAAATCGTATCTTTCCATTTTTGATCCTGCGACGGGTGAACCTTACGGCGAAGTCGCGCGATCGGATTTGAAGGATGTCGAGCGAGCTGTGCAGGCCGCGGAACAATCTTTGAAGGCTTGGAAGTTGACGACTCTGGATCAGAGACGATCCCACTTGATGGCGATTGCTAGTGGCATTGAAAAGCGCTCAGAGGAATTCGCGAAGGCGGAAAGTTTAGACAATGGAAAACCTCTCAGCCTCGCGCGATCGCTCGATATCCCAAGAGCGATTGCGAATTTTCGCTTTTTTGCAGAAACCGTGAATCACATTCCCGAGGAAAAATTTTCCACGCCAGAGGCGGAAACTTATATCTATCGATCTCCCTTAGGGATTGTTGGCGCTATCACGCCGTGGAACTTGCCCATCTATTTGCTCTCCTGGAAGTTGGCTCCTGCGCTGGTGACGGGCAATGCCGTTATCGCCAAGCCGTCGGAAGTGACGCCTCTTACGGCGACTCTCCTCATGGAAGTGATTCATGAGACCTCCATTCCGAAAGGGGTGGTAAATCTCGTTCACGGAACGGGTCTCGAGGCCGGCGCAGCCTTAGTATCGCATCCTAAAGTGCGCGGCATTTCTTTTACGGGTGGTACTGCCACAGGAGAGGAGATTGCAAAGTTAGCCGCACCTCACTTTAAAAAAATAAGTTTGGAATTAGGCGGAAAAAATCCAAGCGTGATTTTTGACGACTGTGATTTTGAGACGACGGTTCGCGGAGTTGTGCGATCCTCCTTTTTGAACCAGGGCGAGATTTGCCTCTGTAGCTCTCGACTCTTAGTTCAAAAATCGATCTACGAAAAATTTAAAGCAGAAATTATTCCTCAGGTGAAAGCTCTGAAGGTTGGCGATCCCATGGCGGAGGGTGTAGACCAAGGCGCAATTGTCTCAGAAGCGCATTTCAAAAAAATCGTGTCCGCCGTCGAGCGCGCCAGAACCGAAGGTGGCAAGATTCTCACGGGCGGAGAGATCGTCAAAGTTCCGGGACGCTGCGAAAGAGGATGGTTTTATGCCCCAACGATTATCGAAGCACTTTCGAACGAATGCCTCACCAATCAAGAAGAGATCTTTGGGCCCGTCGTAACTTTGATTCCTTTCGCAGACGAAAGGGAGGCTATCGACCTCGCCAATCAAAGCTCTTACGGGCTTTCAGCCTCGGTTTGGACGAGGGACATTCAGCGCGCGAAGCGTGTAAGCGAGCAGATCGATTGCGGGGTACAGTGGATCAACTCCTGGCTAATTCGAGATTTACGGACTCCTTTTGGCGGGATGAAAAATTCTGGTCTGGGAAGAGAGGGTGGACTTGAGGCTCTCCGATTTGTAACAGAAGTTAAAAGCATCACGGTGAAAATATGACGGGAAAAGTATGACAGATACAATTCATTCCAAAAATGCCCCTGATCCTGTGGGTCTTTATCCTCATGCGAAGCGTCTGGGGAATCTTTTGTTTCTATCGGGCATCGGGCCGCGAGAAAAAGGTTCCAAGGAAATTCCTGGAGTGAAACTCGACGCTGAGGGGAAAGTCGTCGCGCGCGATATTGAAGCGCAGTGCCACTCGGTTTTTAAAAATGTGAAGGCGGTCCTCGAAGATGCAGGCTCATCTTGGGACAAGTTGGTCGATGTGACGGTATTTCTCACCCATATGAAGGAAGATTTTCCAATTTATAACAAAATCTATGGAGAGTACTTTCGATCCAATCAACCCTGTCGAACGACTGTCGAAGTAAAAAGTCTTCCGACTCCCATTGCCATTGAGTTGAAATGTATTGCCTATGTTTAAAGCCTTTAATTTTAAAGCTTGGATCGAAGAGAATCGACATTTGCTCAAACCACCGGTGGGGAACAAGTGCGTTTTTCAAGATCACGAGTTCATCGTGATGGCCGTTGGCGGACCCAATGCGAGAAAAGATTACCATTACGACGAAGGCGAGGAATTCTTTTACCAGCTTGAGGGAGACATGCTTTTGCATTTGATGATGGGTGGAAAACCTTCCACGGTTTCCATTAAGGAGGGCGACGTTTTTTTATTGCCGCCAAAGGTATTGCATAATCCGCAGCGTTTTAAAAATACGGTGGGTCTCGTTATTGAGCGAAAACGACGTGCGGGAGAGAAGGACGGGCTTCTGTGGGTTTGTGAAAAATGCTCGAATCCGC
>DDSI01000265.1 GCA_002343335.1 Bacteriovoracaceae bacterium UBA2394 | reverse complement strand
ACTTTGTCTCTTTCGAACCCCAAAAATAAATCATTTCCGATTTTTTGAATGTGCGCTTCAAATCTCGTGATCGTCTGTAATTTAATTTTTGAAAGATATTTTAGTCGAAGATCGCTTTTGTAGTGAGCAAGCGAGTGCATGACTCGCAAAATGGCACAGCACCAAACTGAACGCTTTCGATCTGAAGAACTTTCAGATTCTTCGGATGCCCAAAGAAGCAATTTACGAAAATCCACGATGGATTCTCGGCTGCGCAAATCCTCGGGAATTCGAATATTAAGATTTTCGCACAAAACTTCGTCGATAAACTGACGAGCCTGCTCAAATATTTTCCAGACCTGCTCCTGATGGGTCTCTTGGTAAAGATCGTAACCATAGGTCGCAACAAATTGATGGGCCTCGGCTTCCGAACGTAGTTCCAGCTTGGGAATGTCAATAATCGAAATTTGATCAAAGATGACTCTAAAGGCCTGCCATGGAAAAGAGGGAGATGCCATTTATAATCCTACAGAAGAACGAAGCGAACGAATTTGGACAGGCGATAAGAAACGATAACCTCCGTAGGGAACTCCCTTGAGTTGCAACTTCCCCATTGCCACTCGCTTTAGTCGAATCACTCGGCAGCGGAGTGCTTCAAACATCTTTCGAACCTCCCGGTTCTGACCCTCATAGATCCGGACACACACTTCGTACTTTTTGACGCCCGTAGAGGTAACGTCTTTCACGCTTAAAATTTCAGCGCCTTTAAATCGCGTGGCACCAGTTTTCACACCTAATTTCAAATGCTGAATCTTACTCTCATCCAGATTTCCGCGAATTTTTACTTCATAAGTCTTCGAAACCTCGTATCGCGGATGCGTTAATCGTTGGGCAAGCTCTCCATCATTAGTCATCAACAATAATCCCTCAGAATTGTAATCCAACCTTCCGACCGGAAAGAGGCGGTGCGATGTCGGAACAAGGTCACTTACAGTTCGCCGGCCCTGAGGATCTTTTAAAGTTGTTACGACCCCACGAGGTTTGTGCAAAATGAGCGCAACGGGTCGAACATTTTGAGAGGATGTAAGAGAGAGCGCCTTGCCTCTGACCTTTACTCGATCAACTGTTAGGTCGATTTTTTGGCCAAGACGAGCAGGTTTATCATTGACGGCAATGTACCCCTTCTTTATCCAACCCTCTATTTCACGACGGGAACCAACCCCTTGACGGGCGAGGACGACGTGAATGCGCTCAGTCGCGTTCGACATAGGGTAGAGTTATCAAACTCATCCCAAAAGACAAGGTGAGCACCCGAATTGGGCTTTAAAAGTCTTCGACTTTGAGTCCGGAGATGATCGTATCGAGATCATCATCCCCTTCCATCGAGTCGAACAAGCCGCCGCCGGACTTCTCATCGTCGGAATCTGAACTCGCTTCCTTTTCAGACATCTCTTCGATTTCGACTCTAAGTTTCTCTAAAAAATCCTCCGGAAATTTTCTCGTAAGATCTTTTAGAAAAACCTCGAGCTCCTGGCCCTTTCGCTTGGCTTCCTTTGTTTTAAGCCTTTTCCAACTCACCAAATAATGAAACCGGCAGAAGCCAAAGGTGGTCATGATGTCATGACAGCCCGTTTGTTTGCAGATCTCGATTTTATTGGAGATTTTTAAGGCCTCGGCTCCTTCGAGCTCCGGTGGCTTGACCCCGCTGTCGGTCTCTATTGATCGACTCGACATAGCAGGAGGCCTCTTTACATCGCCTTTAACGGCGGCTTTCAGAGTTTCCAACGTCTCCTCCCCATGTTGTTTGGGCTTCTTCTTTTTAGTCTTTGAAGAAGAGATCCCCTTACCCATAAAAGGGCCCATCCCATAAACCCATAGTTANNTTATCATCTGATTCCCCAATTGACGAGGGATATTGCTGATATTACTTAGTTTTTCCGGTTTTTTGGACAGGAGCAAACTGCCTCTCGATCTCTAAGAGATGGCCCTGGCTTACCCAGTCTTCCGCACCCTTATACAGGCTGACCAAATTGAAATTTTGATCGATGAGATAGGTCTCTGGAAATTTTGTCGTACCGTACAGTTTCGTCGTCACGGTCTTGTCAGGATCATGGAGAATCAGGAAAGTAGGACGTCTTTTTCCAAGCCTCTTCAAAAATCCTTCTATTTCTTCCATTTTGTCGTCTACGGACACGGCCACCATCACGAATGGTTTTACCTTCAACCTTTGATTAAGCTCTTCCATGGCCGGAAATTCTTCAATGCAAGGGGGGCACCAGGTAGCCCAGAAATTTAAAAAGATGAGGTTTCCTTTAAAATCGGAAAGCTTCCATTTC
Organism: Bacteriovoracaceae bacterium UBA2394; assembly: GCA_002343335.1. GTDB lineage: Bacteria > Bdellovibrionota > UBA2394 > UBA2394 > UBA2394 > UBA2394. The sequence continues at coordinate 14,493 of DDSI01000265.1, read as the reverse complement.
TTTCCACTCAGGTCCTTCAATTCGAAATCAGGAACAGGCTTTCCAATCGACGGGGGAGCGGCGTGCACAAATGTAAAAACTTGTGCCAAAACGGTCAGAATTAAAGCTCGGAAACTATTCATCCGATGCCAATGAATTAAGCTGCTTTCTCTTCCGCGTCCGACTTCTTAGTCTTTTTAGCTCGAGTGGGCGCAGCCTTTTTCTTCGTCGAAGAAGAAGCCTTCTTTTCAACTCCCGCAGAATCTGAGTCGCCCTCAGTCTTCACTTTTAACTGAGCCCCGATGATCTCCATAATCGCCATAGGAGCAGCATCGCCAGGCCGGGTGCCTAATTTAATGATTCGAGTGTAGCCGCCATTACGATCCTTCAATCTCGTCGCCAACTCACCAAAGACTTTATCCAGCACGTCTAAACGATTCTGACCGCCCGGATTAATGATTTTGTTTCCCAATAACGAAAAAGCCCGCCTTCGATTATGCAGTCCGCCCTTTCGGCCCAAAGTGATGATCTTATCCACAAAGGGTCGAATCTCTTTTGCTTTGATCAAGGTCGTTTCAATTCGCTCATGCTGAAACAAAGCCGCCGCAAGATTTCTCAGCAAGGCTCGATAATGGCTTCTTTGCCGACTTAATTTTCTATATGGCTTCGCATGCCTCATAATAAACCTTCTTCCAGCTTAGTAGACGTGTTTTAGACTTCTTCCGTCTCGTCTGATTCATTAGATTCTTCATCCCCAGTATCAAAATCACTGGCAGACGTTTGGAAATCTTTGCTCTCGTCTTCATCTTTGGGCTGAGCCATTGCTGCGATCTGATCCGGATGGACCCAACCGTCGAGTTTCATGCCCAAAGAAAGACCCATTTCAGCTAAAATTTCTTTGATTTCGTTAAGAGATTTTCTGCCGAAATTCTTGGTTCGCAAAATTTCCGCTTCGGTCTTTTGAACAAGCTCTCCGATGTATCGAATGTTTGCATTCGCCAAGCAATTCGCTGATCGGACACTTAATTCCAACTCATCGACTCGACGATTTAAATTTTCATTAAATCGCGGAGCGATTTCATTTCGCTCTTCTACAACTTCCGGTTCATCCGCTTCGTTGAAGTTAATGAAGATTGAGATTTGATCTTTGAGAATCTTCGCAGCGTAGGCCAATGCATCTTGAGGCTTCACGCTTCCGTCCGTTAAAACTTCCATCGTCAAACGATCGTAATCCGTTCGTTGGCCGACCCGAGCGTTCGTCACGAAATAGGTCACTCGCTTTACCGGCGAGAAGAACGAATCAACGGGAATGAAGCCGACTTCTTTTTCTTCCTTTTCGTAAGACTCCGCAGAAATGTATCCACGCCCCATCTTTACTCGAATTTCCATGCTGATTTCAGCGCGGTCTTCAAGGGTGCAAATTCGATGGTCGGGATTCAAGATCTGAACCGCCCCGCCCGTATCAATTTGGGACGCAAAAACATCGCCAGGGCCCGTAGCCCTCAATCGAAGAATCTTGGTGTCTGGAGTGTCCATTTTTAGTCGAAGACCTTTGAGATTGAGGATGATGTCTCCCACGTCTTCAAGAGCGCCGCGCACCGGAGAAAACTCATGGAGGATGCCATCGATCTTGATCCCTGTGACCGCAGTTCCTTGGATAGACGACAAGAGAATACGACGGAGGGCGTTGCCCAAGGTAATACCGAAACCCCGCTCAAGAGGCTTAGCTACAAATTTTCCATAAGTTTCAGCAAGGGTCGTGGGATCAATGTCCACACGTCGTGGTTTGATCAGATCTCGCCAATTTCGGTATACCGTCTCGCTCATCGCCATATTCACTCTCTCCTAAAAAAAATAAAAAATTAAACGCGTCGTTTTTTGGTCGGCCTACACCCGTTATGCGGAATAGGAGTTATATCTCGAATGCTGGTGACACGAATTCCGGCCTGAGCAATTGCTCGAACCGCTGATTCGCGACCCGCTCCGGGTCCTGAAACTAAAATACTTACTGTTCTNNAGCTTCAGCTGCAACTTGCGCCGCAAAAGGCGTGCTCTTACGAGATCCCTTGAATCCGGCACCACCACAGGAACCCCATGCCACCGTATTTCCAGTAGGGTCCGTGAAGGTAATGATCGTGTTGTTAAATGAAGCTTCAATGTGGGCAACACCCAGCGGAACGGATTTACGATCCTTCTTCTTTTTAGGTTTTGCCGGTGCTGCCGCTGCTTCAGTCTTGGTTTCCGTTGCCATCTCTATTTTCCCTTCAAGTCAGACGATTAGACTGCCTTCTTAACCATTGCGACCGCTGCGCGTCTTGGACCCTTACGAGTACGAGCATTTGTATGAGTTCGCTGTCCACGAACAGGCAATCCTTTGCGATGTCGAAGACCGCGGTAGGTTCCTAAATCCATCAAGCGCTTGATGTTCATGCTCACCTGTCGACGTAAGTCACCCTCCACTCGCAGATCTTTTTCGATGTATTCACGAATGCGATTGATGTCCGCATCCAACATATCCTTCGCCTTCACTGAAGGGTCCAATGAAAGATCGTTTAGAATTTTCTGGGAGGTTTTTAAACCAATTCCAAAAATATAAGTTAGTGCGAATTCAATTCGTTTATTTCCTGGAAGATCGATACCTGCAATACGTGCCATAAAATTTCCCGATAGAAGATCGCGTCGCATAATTGCGAACGCATCTCCCCCTTCAATTACAAATTATTTTTGTCGCTGCTTATGTCTCTTGTTTACACAAATGATGCGAAGAACTCCTTCGCGTCTGACAATTTTGCATTTCTCGCAGCGCTTTTTTACTGAACAAATCACTTTCATTTTTGAACTCCGGACAAATTAACCCCAAGCTTTCAGGTGAAGCAGACAATTAACTTGACAAGAATTGTGGGGTCAAACGTCTTCTTGTCCTAATTTTTCAGCTCTCAGCCTCTAAATCGTAAGGACTCGAACCCCCTCTTCCGTAACGGCCAAGGTGTGCTCAAAATGGGCCGACAAGGAGCCGTCGACTGTTGAGACCGTCCAGCCATCCTCGAGAAGCTGTACTTCGTCGGTACCCATGTTGATCATGGGCTCGATACAAATACACATCCCAACCTGAAGTCGAGCCCCCCGTTCACGAGTCACGTAGTGGGGAATAGGAGGATCCTCATGAGGTTTGGTACCAATCCCATGGCCGACATAGTCTTTTACAATCCCAAAACCCTTGGGGGCGACGTAGTTTTCTATGGCTTCTGAGACGTCTCGAACGAATTTTCCCTCGGCGGTCGCACTAATGGCCAACTCTAGGGCCTTCTTTGTCGTGGCAAGGAGGTCCGCCACCTTTCCTTTGGGCGAAAATCCAACCGGAATCGTCCTGGCGGAATCCCCAAAATAGCCTTCGAAGCTCGCTCCATAATCGATCCCGATAATGTCTCCCTCTTTCAGGATGCGATTCTTCCGAGGAATCCCATGGACGACTTCATCATTGATGGATGTGCAAAGACAGGCCGGAAACCCGCGATAACCTTTAAAAGCAGGCTTCCCCTTCAACTTTAGGGAGGTTCGCTCGGCAATTTCGTTTAGTTCCCAGGTAGAAACACCTGGGCGAATAGCAGCTTCGACCTCGTCCAAGCTGGCCTTCACAATTTGACCAGCACGATACATTTTCTCAATCTCATCGTGGTTCTTTAAAATGATCATCCGTTCACTATTCTTTAACTGGCGTGAGTCGGCTCAGTTTTTAAAAGAGACTGAATTTGTGTCGTCACCTTTTCAGGAGACTGGTTTGCATTGACCTTCAAAAGCAATCCACGCCCTTTGTAGAACTCCAATAGAGGTTCCGTTTCACGATCGTAAACTTCAAGGCGCACTTTGACGGCATCTTCCGTATCGTCTTTTCTTTGAGCAAGGGGCCCTCCACAATTGTTACAAAGCCCGCTAATTTTGGGGGGATTCATCTTTTGATGAAATACCGTTCCACAATTTTGACACGTGAGGCGTCCCAACAATCGAAAGAGCAGTTCATCCTTAGGAAGATCGAAATACAAAACTAAAGGAAATTTAAGCTGAAGCTCCGAAATCATTTTCTCGAAAGCTTGCGCCTGTATCAAATTTCTCGGATAGCCATCTAAAATGTAGCCCGTTCTGACGTCTGGCTGAGAGAGTCTAACTTTGAGAACCTCTAGCATCAGCTCGTCATTCACGAGCTTACCGGAGTCCATCACGGATTTAATTTTCTGCCCTAAAGGAGAAGCGCGCTGAACTTCCGAGCGCAACATATCACCCGTTGAAATATGAGGAATTTTGTAGAGTTCCTGAATCCGTTTCGCTTGCGTCCCCTTGCCGCTTCCAGGCGCTCCCAAAAAGATACACGCGAGAGACATCGAATTATGCGTCCTGGCGACCGCGGAATCGGCGTTGCTTCGATTGTCCTCCCAAGAAGCCTTCGTATTGCTGAGCCATGAGATGCGACTGAATCTGCTCTGCAAAGTTCATGGCGACTCCAACGACGATCAGTAAGGATGTGCCTCCCAGGAAAACCTGATATTTATTTAAAAAGAAAAATGGAGCGACGCAGACAAAGGCGATGTAAACAGCGCCCGCTGTGGTGAGTCTCGTTAAAACGCGATCAATGTACTCCGCGGTGTTTTTTCCAGGACGTATACCCGGAACAAATCCACCAGATTTCTTAACATTCTCGGCCACATCGTCCGGATTGAATTGAATGGCCGTGTAAAAATAAGCAAAGAACACAATCAGGGCGATATCTAGAATGGTGTAGGGCCAGGTTCCCGGAGAAAGATAAACCGCCACATCGGAGAGCGCTGGAAATCGTGTCTTCAAAAATTGAGCGATCGTCCCAGGAAAAAGCAAAATGGAAGATGCAAAAATCGGAGGGATGACTCCGGCCATATTGATCTTCAGAGGCAGAAATTGCATCGATGCCCCGTACATCTTCCGGCCCACCACTCGCTTTGCATGATGAATAGGTATCTTTCGAAGGGCTCGTTCAAAAAAGACGATGAACCCGATTGCCGCTACACAAAGAACTGCCAACGAGAAGAGCGTGGGCCCCGAAATATCTCCCGACTGAAAGCCTTCCCATTGCTGATAAACAGCACGGGGGAATCCTGAAATGATGCTGGCAAAAATGATGAGGGAGGAACCATTTCCAATTCCTCTCTGCGTGATCTGTTCGCCAAGCCACATGATGAAGCATGTACCTGCCGTTAGTGTAAGCACGGTGAGAAGCTTAAAGGTAAGACCTGGATTCTCGACGATGGTAAGTCCCCCCGGGTTGCTTTCCAGCCAAGTTGCTATTCCCCAACCTTGAATAAAGGCGAGAACGATCGTGCCATAACGAGTGTATTGGTTGATTTTTTTTCGACCAAGATCCCCTTCTTTCTGAAGTTGGGATAGTCGCTCACTTACGACCGTTAACAAACTAAAAATAATGGAGCTGCTGATATAGGGCATGATGCCTAAAGCAAAGATCGAGAATCGCTCTAAGGCTCCACCTGAAAAGGCATTAAATAAACCGAAGATATTTGCGCCCGATGTCAAAAAATTGGAAAGCTCCTGCGCATTCACTCCCGGAGTAGGAACAAAGACTCCTAATCGATAGACGGCGATTAATCCTGCCGTAATCCAAAGTTTCTTAATAAGTTCTGGCGCTTTTGAAGCGCTTATCAATTGTCCCGCCTCTGTGTCTTTCAAGAAGCCGCTCCAATCAGCTTAAGAGTTCCTTTGCCTTGTTCGATGCCTTTTTTTGCCGTTTCCGTGGCCGCATCCACTTCGATCTTCAAAGCTTTCGTCAAAGCTCCCCGACCCAAAACCTTCACAGGCCAATCCGTTTTGCGAATTAAACCCTTAGCCTTCAGAGATGCTTTGTTCACTTGCTCACCGTCCTCATAGGCTTGAGAGAGCGTATCCAAATTTACGATGTTGAAATAAATTTTCGTAACGTTCGTAAATCCCCATTTTGGCGATCGACGTTGTAAAGGCATTTGACCGCCTTCAAACCCTCTCGGAACGTGGGCAGAGCTTCTCGCCAATTGTCCTTTGTGACCTTTGGTAGATGTCCCACCGTGACCGGATCCATCCCCGCGACCGATTCGCTTCATTGATTTTTTGGAACCTTTTTGAGGTCTGAGCTTTGCTAATGCCGACATAAATGCACCTTCACTTCGAACAAATAAATTAATTCACCTTCACGCCCGTTGAGCCCGACACCTTCTTTTTTGGTCGAGCCGTAGGAGAAGACTCTACTTGGGAGGCTTCAATAAAATGTCGCACGCAATTCAGCATTCCCCGCAAAGCTCGCGTGTCCTTTCGATAGATCGAGGTTCCAATCCCTCGCAGACCAATCGATTTCAAAATCGTCTTTTGGTTCGCTGGCGTCTGGGCCGTTCCCTTTGTTTGTTTAATCAAAATCGACTTTGCCATACTGATCCTACTCTCTTGCCAACAACAGCTTTCGTTCTTCGGGATTTCTCAGTTGCAACAATGCATTCAACGTTGCTCTCGATAAATTATGAGGATTGGTTGTACCAATAGACTTAGATAACACATCCTTCACGCCCGCTAACTCTAACAACACACGTGTGGCACCACCTGCAATAACACCCGTTCCTTCGGAGGCCGGTCGCAAAATGATTTGAGCAGCTCCGTAAACTTCGATCACCTCGTGAGGAATCGTCGTACCCAACAATGGAACTTGAACCATATTTTTCTTAGCTTGCTCAGTAGCCTTTGCAATGGCCTCGGGGACTTCGTTTGCTTTTCCTAATCCGAAACCTACAAAATTTTTCTCGTCACCTACGGCAACCAATGCACTGAAGCTAAATCGACGTCCTCCGCGAACCACTTTCGCAACGCGCGCGACGTTTACAATTCTTTCTTTCAGATCCAGGCTTGCCACTATGTCTCTCGATACCGCCATATTACCTCTCTAGAATTTTAGTCCTGCTTCTCGTGCACCATCGGCTAATGCCTGAACTCGGCCATGATAAACATATCCATTACGATCAAAGACGACCGAATTGATTTTCTGACCCTTCGCTCGTTCTGCAATCAGTTTCCCAACTTCTCGAGCTGCCTCTAAATTTCGCGTGCTGGTGAGTTTGGATTTCAAATCTTTTTCAGCAGACGAACAGGCCACCAAAGTTTTCTTTCCCAAGTCATCTATTATTTGAGCATAGATAAATTGAGACGACTTAAAAACGGACAAGCGCGGACAATCCGCGGTCCCTTCGAGTCCCTTCCGAATTCGTGATTTACGAGCCAATCTTGATAGTTGCTTTTTAACCATTCCCATATGTCACCTCAAACGCTTATGCGGACTTACCCCCGGCTCCAGCCTTACCTTCCTTGAGTTGAATTTGTTCGCCTTCGTATCGAATACCCTTTCCCTTGTAAGGCTCAGGAGGTCGCACAGCGCGAATCTTATCCGCCACAGTTCCCAACTGTTCTTTATCGATCCCACTTAATGTGAGTTTCGTTTGATCATCCACCTTGCCCGTCACTCCCTTTGGAAGCTCGAATACGACAGGATGAGAAAAACCAGCGCTGATCGACAACTTGTTTCCTTGAACCGCCATACGGTATCCGACGCCTACCGAAACTAAAGTTCGATTAAAGCCTTCCGATACACCCTTCACCATCGAATTGAGCGTGGATCGAATGAGTCCATGAGAAGCCCGGGTCTGCCGTTCATCATTTGCGCGAGTGACCTTAATCTTCTCGCCCTCAACGGTCACAGAAATCCCCTCTTGCATGGGTCGTGTGAGCTTGCCCTTCGGTCCTTCCACCAAGAGCACGCCATTGGCGGTAGTGATTTTTACACCCTTCGGCAAATTAATTGGAATTTTACCTAGTCGCGACATAATAAGCCTCAATCTCTTCGTTAATAAACTTCACCGAGGAGTTCGCCGCCGACTTTTTTATCAACGGCTTGCTTGTCCGTAAGAACTCCCTTTGATGTGGATAAAATTTGAAAACCCATTCCGCCTCTCACCTTCGAGCCTTGAGGCGTTCGAGAATACACTCGATGGCCGGGTTTCGAAATACGGCGGATCTGTTCCAAAACTGACTTTCCACCTTCGCCGGCGTATTTAATTCGTACTGACAGCGTCTTTAATTTTTTGGCCCCACTCTCAACCACGGCAACCTGGGTCAAATAACCTTCTCGCTTTAGAAGGTTGAGGAGCTCCTCTTTCATTCGAGAATATGGGATCTCCACATTCTCAATGCGAGCTTTTGCGCCATTTCTAATCCGAGAAAAACAATCACCAATTGGATCAGTTCTCATAAAAGCATTACTCCTTATTACCAGCTTGCCTTCGCTACGCCCGGCAACAATCCTTGGTGAGCGAGCTCTCGAAATTTATGTCTGGTCAACTTGAACTTTTTATAAACCGCGCGAGTTCTTCCCGTTAATTCACATCGTGTTCGCAATCGAACCGGCAGCGCGCGCTTCGGAATTCGTCCAAGCTTCCATTGTGCCGCCAAGCGATCTTCAGGAGATGTATTTGGATTGCGAATAATTTCCTTCAGCTTCTTTCGAAGCTCGGAGTATCGCTTCACCAGTTTAACGCTCTTGTTATATTTAACGACCGAACTCGTCTTTGCCATATTTTATCCCGCCCTTTTAGGCTGCTCTTTGACCTTGTCCTTGAGTTTTCTTTCGGAATGGAAAACCAAATTTAGTTAATAACGCCCGTCCTTCGTCGTCCGTGGTGGCGGAAGTAATAAAGGAAATGTTCATTCCGAATCCAGAATCCAAAGTGTCATAAGTCACTTCAGGAAAAACCAGCTGTTCCTTTAAGCCCAACGTATAATTCCCGCGGCCATCAAATCCCTTTTCAGAAATTCCTCGGAAATCTCGAATCCGAGGCAGTGCCAAACTTAAGAGGCGATCCAAGAATTCGTACATGCGATTACCGCGCAGGGTCACCATCACGCCGATTGGAAGACCCGCTCGCAATTTAAAATTCGAAATGGCCACCTTGGATTTAGTGACTACAGCTTTCTGACCCGTAATCGCTTCAATATCCTTCGTGGCTTGATCGATAACCTTGATGTTCTGAGTGCTTCGACTGCCTAAACCAGCATTGATAACAATTTTCTGCAAACGAGGAACTTGCATGACACTCTTGTAGGAGAAGTCTTTTCGCATTTCGGCAGAAATCTGCTCGTTATACTTCGTCCGAAGGCGCGGATATTGAGCCTCAACCGTTGACTGAACGTCTCCATCCTTTTTTGCCGCCTTAGCTTTAGGCGCCGATGCGGGTTTCTTCTTATTTTTTTCTTCCGTCGTCATAATGATCCTTCACTCGTTTATTTCGTGGCATCCACTAGCTCTTTAGATTTCACGAACTGTCGAACTTTCTTTTCGCCTTTGACAACTGCACATGTTCGCGCGGGCTTCTTCGACTTAGGATCGACTAAAGCTACCTTGCAGAGCGCTAGTTTCATGGGTTTTTCCACAATTCCCGCCGGGCCTCCGGTGGGTCTCGCCTTTTGATGTCGCTTCACGAGATTCATCTTCTCAACCAAGCACATGGAGTCCTTTGGAAAAACTCGGAGCACTTTTCCGGACCGACCCTTGTCCTTTCCCGCGATCACACAGACGACGTCGTCTTTCTTTATTTTTGCTAAAGCCATGATTAGAGAACCTCCGGCGCTAAAGACAAAATCTTCATAAATTTCTTACCTCGAAGCTCGCGAGCTACGGGACCGAATATACGAGTTCCGACCGGCTCGAGATCGTTGGAGATCAACACAGCTGCATTGTCATCAAAGCGAATATAGGTTCCGTCTGTGCGTATGTATTCTTTCACGACGCGAACAACTACCGCCTTCTTTACTTCGCCCTTCTTCACCTTCCCAAATGGAATGGCGTCCTTCACCGCTACAATGATTGTGTCACCAATATCCGCGTATCGCTTACGAGTCCCACCAATAACCTTGATACACTCCACAAGCTTCGCGCCCGTATTGTCTGCTACCGTCAATTTTGTCTGTGTACGAACCATATCTATTCCGTCCTAACTAAACTTCGTCGGCCAAGGCCAAATCACCCAGCCTCGAACGTTCCACAATTCGAGTGACTCGAAAGCGCTTCTCTTTAGAAATCGGTCGACTCTCAATGATCTCCACCTTGTCGCCTACTTTGCACTCAGACTTCTCATCATGAGCCTTCAGCTTTTTATACTTTCGGAAATATTTTCCATATTTTGGATGCTTCATGAGTGTCGACATTTCAACGACGACGGTTTTGTTCATTTTGTTAGAAATGACAACCGCTTCAATATGTCGTCGCTGTCCTGTTTCAATTTTCTTTTCCGCTTGCGCCATATAATTCCTCAGTCTCAGTCCTTAGTCTTCTTGGTCGTCTTCTTTGCGGTCTTCGCAGCCTTTGGAGCTTTAGGTGCCTTCACTGGCTTTGCCTTGGGAGTTTCCGCTCCTAATTCACGAGCTCGCAAAACAGTCTTCGCACGAGCGATGTCCTTTCGAAGACGCTTGAACTCCGAGAACTTTTTAAATTGCCCCATACGAGTCTTCTGTCGAGCCGAATAAAATTCGTCCTTCAATTGAATGAGACGACTCTTTAAATCATCATCCGACATCTCAGAATATTTCACTGTCTCAGCCATAACTGCTCCTTACAACATGCGTCGCGCTACAAATCGAGTCGGAATAGGAAGCTTCGAAGCAGCTAACTTCAGGGCTTCCTTCGCCAACGGTTCCGTGATCCCTTCAATCTCATATAGGATTCGTCCGGGCTTAATGATAGCTACCCAAAACTCTGGCGAGCCCTTTCCTTTACCCATCCGAACTTCCAGAGGTTTCTTTGAAACCGGTTTATCTGGAAAAACTCGGATCCAAAGTTTTCCACCCCGCTTGGCGTGTCGTTGAATACTAATACGACCCGCTTCAATTTGTCGGGCAGTGAGTCGTCCGCGATCAACAGCTTGCAATCCAAAGTCTCCAAAACTTAGGAATTGTCCGCGCGTGGCCGAACCTCGGTTTCGACCTTTACTTTGCTTTCGCCATTTCTGTCTTGCTGGCTGCAACATTTTCTTTCAACTCCAGTTCTTTAAGCGACGAGCGCAGGCTCATCCGTCTTTTGAGGATTCTTCTCAAGCACTTCACCACGGAAGATCCAAACCTTCACACNNCCGTAAGTCGTACGTGCTATAGCGGTTCCATAATCAATATCAGCACGCAAAGTATGAAGCGGAACCCGTCCCTCCATATACCTTTCCATCCGGGCCATTTCTGCGCCAGCAAGTCGACCGCTCAATTGGACTTTGATGCCTTCGGCTCCGAACTTCATGGCAGATTGCATCGCTTTCTTCATGGCTCTACGAAACGCCACGCGACGTTCAAGTTGGGTGGCAATATTTTCGGCCACAAGCTTCGAATCGATCTCCGCTTTTCTTACTTCTTTGATGTTGAGAAGCAATTCGGTCGAAACCAATTTCTGCAACTGAGATTTCAACACATCGATTCCAGCACCCTTTTTGCCAATAATGATCCCTGGCCGCGAAGTATGAATCGTCACTCGCACTTTGGAAGTTGAGCGTTCAATCACCGCTTTAGAAATTCCGGCATGAGCAACCTTTTGATTTAGATAATCGCGAATCGCTAAATCTTCCTTCAAAAGCTGGGCATAGCCCTTTTCTGAAAACCAAACTGAATCCCAACCGCGGATTACTTTAATTCTTAAACCGGTAGGATGAATTTTCTGTCCCATTATGCTTCATCTCCAACTGTGACGGTAATGTGCACGCTACGTTTTCTAATTCGGTGAGCCATTCCTCGCTGTCGAGTCATGATTCTGTAGAACATCGGCCCTTTATCAATGCGAACCGACTTTACAAATAGAGCGTCTACATCCGCCTTCTTTTCTGCCGCATTCGCACGAGCAGACTCGATCACCTTGCGAATCAATAATGCGCCTTTCTTAGGCGTAAATTGCAAAGAGGCGATCGCTTCGTGAATGGGCAATCCTCGAATCATCTTCGCCACGGGCTGAATCTTTTTTCGAGAGATTCGAGCGAATTTTTGTTTTGCAGTTGCTTCCATAAAATTCTGTTACCTTACGCCTTTCTGTTTATGCTCCTGGAGCCTTAGCAGCCTTGCGATCCCCCGAGTGCATTTTGAAAGTTCTAGTCGGAGAAAACTCTCCTAGTTTGTGACCCACCATGTTTTCCGTTACGAAAACGGGAACAAAAATTTTTCCATTGTGCACTGCTAAAGTGAATCCAACCATTTCTGGAATCACCGTCGATCGACGAGACCAGGTCTTGATCATCTTCTTACTGACGGTGTCCTTTTGGCTCGTCACTTTCTTAAACAAGTGTTCATCTACAAAGGGACCTTTTTTTAACGATCTAGCCATAAAACCTTAGACTCCCAGTTTCGTATTGCGACGCTGCACTCGCATGTTATCAGTGCGTTTATTATTTCTGGTTCGATAACCCTTTGTCGGCTTGCCCCATGGCGTAACAGGATGTCGGCCACCCTTGGTCTTTCCTTGGCCCCCACCATGTGGGTGATCCACAGGATTCATCGACGTCCCCCGATTGTGAGGCATAATTCCTCTCCATCGCGATCGTCCCGCCTTACCCCAGCTCACGTTCATGTGATCAGCGTTGCCAAGTTGGCCGATCGAGGCATAATTTTCTACGAGCACTTTTCGTAATTCTCCTGAGGGCATCCGCACGAGAGCATATTCATTCTCTCTCGCCACCAACTGAGCAAACGTTCCGGCAGATCGCGCAATGGCGCCTCCCTTTCCACGCTTCAATTCAATATTGTGAATAAACGTACCAACAGGGATCGCACTCAAAGGAAGAGCGCAACCCGGCAAAATTTCTGCCGTCGGCCCTGCCGTCACCGTCTGTCCCACCGCCAAAAGCTGGGGACAGAGGATGTATCGCTTCTCGCCGTCCGCGTAATTGATCAATGCAATATGCACGGATCGATTCGGATCGTATTCGATGCTCGCAACTTTGCCCGGCACATCAAGCTTGTTTCGCTTGAAATCGATAATTCGATAGAGCTGCTTATGTCCGCCCCCTCGAAATCTTGAAGTGATGTGTCCATGATTGTTTCGGCCACCCGAACTATTCTTCGGAGCGAGCAACGACTTCTCAGGCGTCGCTCCCTTGGTAAGCATCGAGAAATCTCGGCGCGTGTAATATCTTCTCGCTGGCGTAATCGGTTTATAGAATCCCATGAGTACTACCTCTCAAACATCTTCCTTAGCGTTCGTTAAACAGCCGTCTCAAACAGCTCCAAAGTCTGGCCTGCCTTCAACTTGACGATCGCCTTTTTAAAATTGGATCGCTTGCCCATGTAAGCGCCCATGCGTTTCATTTTTCCGCGAATGATCATTGTTCGAACGCTTTCGACTTTGATGCTCTTTTTGAGAGCTTCAACTTCGCGTTTGATTTCAAATTTATTCGCATTCACATCCACCACGAAAACGTAATGATTGTTCCCCGATTGAGCGGCAGAAGTCTTTTCCGTGAGTAATGGAAATCGGATTACCTTTTTCACGACTTACCACCCTTCTTTGCAGGAGCTTTCGCAGTCTTTGCAGGACTCTTCTCAACGAACGCCTTCTTCTTCTTTTCGAGGCGCTCCCCAATGGTCGTCATGGCATCTTTCGCGATCAAAACTTGATCGTAGTAGAGGATGTCCATCACATTTAATCCCTTAGGCGATAAGGCCTTCATCGTCGGAATATTTTTCAGCGCGCGAAGAGTCGTATCGCTGAATGCGCCAATCACCAAAACAGAATCCTTATCCGAAAACGCACTCAGCAATTTGAAAGCGTCTTTGGTTTTTCCTNNTTTCCTGATTTGATTTCAAAAGAATCCAAAACGGCGAGCTTTCCTTCATAATTTTTCTGAGAAAGCGCCGTACGCAAAGCTTCCGCCTTGGTCTTGCGATTCAACTTTGTGGTGTAATCACGAGGTTTCGGTCCAAACTGAATACCTCCACCAGGCTGATGGGGTCCAATGAGAGTCCCTTGTCGAGCTTGCCCCGTTCCTTTTTGGCGGAAAGGTTTTTTACCCGTTCCACTCACTTCAGCGCGCGTCTTCGTGGAATGAGTGCCCTGTCGACGCGCTCGTCTTTGCATCACCACATAGTCGTGCAAAAGGAACTGGCGATTCGGAGCTTTAAAGATCGCTTCAGAGGCATCGATCTTTCCGACTTCCTTTTTTCCCTGTCCTAAAACTTTAAGTTGAACCGTCATAAATTATCTCTGCTTTCTAACTCTTAAGCGGCTTCGTCTTTCTTCGTCGCTTTCACTTTCTTTTCGCCAAGCTTTTGAATCCGCAACAGGCTTTGCGGAGTTCCCGGGAGTGGACCCTTTAGTAACAAAAGATTCTCTTCTGGGATCACATCGATAACCTCAACCGATCGAAGCGTAACGCGCTCTAAACTCCAGCGTCCCGACATCTTCTTTCCCTTGATGACGTGGGCAGGCCAAGTGTGCATACC
>DDSI01000077.1 GCA_002343335.1 Bacteriovoracaceae bacterium UBA2394 | reverse complement strand
GATATAAAGGATTTCCCATTCGAGATAACGATGACATCGCCCGACAAAAACTCTTGGAGTCAAAGCGTTTTGAACAGATCGACACCGACACGCATCTCGCCCGAGTTCAACAGCTAAAACGTGCAGCTCGATTCAAACGAGCCGAAAAGGAGCTAAGGGATTTAGCTAAAAATTCTAAAACGCCCGCGGAGAAGAATCGAATTGAATTGGCCCAAGCTCAGCTTCAATTCGCTCAGCGAAACTATTCCGAAGTGGAAGAAGTCGCCTCCGACGTTCTCAAGCGTTTAAATGCTCAAGGAAAAGACATTCAAACCAAACAAATTTATCACGAATGGCAGGAACTCTACGCTTGGTCTCTGACACGACAGAATAAGCACGACGACGGTGTGGCAGAGTATCAGAAGCTCCTCCTTCAAAAGGGACTCGCGGAATCGACTCGCGAAGTGGTGCTTTATCGTTTGGGCATGATTGCCCTGGACGATCTTCGCTACGACGATGCCACAAACTATCTCAAAGAACTTCGAGTTAAATTTCCAAATGGCCGTTATCAGGAAAGCGCCCACTGGTTTGGCGCATTGTCGATGTACTTGGCAGAAATTAGACGCGAACCACCGCTCGAAATGTCGGCGCAAAAGAAAGTTCTAAGAAAAGCGATGGATCTTTTAGAGATGACCACTCAACTTCCTCAAGCCGAGGTCCTGGCTCCGCAAGCCCTCTATTGGAAGGGATTGATTGCTCAGCAAATTGGCGACCGAAAAATGGCGAAACTCACCTGGGCGCGGCTAGAGGACTCTTGGACCTACAGCTTCCCTCGCTTACTTCAGTTGGAAAAACCCTTTCATTTCCTAGACGAAGAGAGTTCCGTAAAAACAGAATCCCTGCTGACAGAATCCGATTTTTCAAACGTCACGATCAATGAAGGGACCAATATTCACTTCGACCGTACTTTCTCAAAAGATATTTCATGGCAGCGCCTTGAGGCATTCCGATCGGTAGGCCTTCAAACCTGGGCGAAGATGGAATTGGATCGATTTGTTCAAGACTCTCGGAACCGCGGGCCCGCATTTTATTTGGCGGTGGCTGAACGATTTCAAAATGTGGAGGACTGGTCCAATTTGGTCCGTTGGGTCGATCGAAATTTAGATCGTCCTCTTTTTAGGCTCGATTTGAAGGATCCCGTCGTTCGACTTCACTACCCTCTCGCTCATCGCAATGCAGTGGTGAAAGCGGCCGAAGAATTTAAAGTTCCGCCCTATCTTATTTTGAGCGTGATGCGTGAGGAAAGTCGCTTTCAAGCGGATGCGATCTCTCGCGCAGGAGCCCTTGGTCTCATGCAGATCATGCCCAATCTTGGAGAACGCCTAGGCGCAGACCTGAAAGATTCTCGAGCAAAACGCAGTCAACTCACCAATCCGGAAATTTCAATTCGATACGGAGCTTATCATCTGAAAGAACTCATGGAGCGAGTGAATCGCATGGATATCCCGGCCAACCTCCGATGGGTGGTCATTGTGGCCTCTTATAATGCCGGGATCGAGCCCGTGCTTCGCTGGTTGAAGAATAAAGATACAAGCTCTCTTGGCATTTTTGTGGAATCAATTCCCTACACGGAAACGCGTTACTACGTGAAACGAGTGCTGCAGACCGCCAATATTTATTACCATCTCTACGGAGGTCCAGCGCACATAAAAAAGGAAGTTGCGAGACGAAAAAAAGTTAAATCGCAGGTGGGATCAGACGAACCACCGCGATCTATCAAGGGGGAAAAATTATGAAACGATCTTCATCCATGGAAGATGCTCGAGATGAACGCACGTCGACCGGGAGAACCAAAGTAATTCGTTGGGAAGAGCAATCCTCAAAACTGACACTTCTCAAGTGCAAACTTACGATCGTAAATGGGGAAAACAAAGGCAAAGAATTTGTCCTCAGTCAGCCCGTCATTCGAGTGGGAACAAAGAAAGAAAATGAAATCCCTCTTAAAGACGAAACCATGAGTCGAGAACATTTCGAAATTCAGCAAACCAAAGATGGTTATGTGCTGAGAGACTCGGGCTCTCTGAATGGAACTTTTATTAACGGCGTTCGCGTTAAGGAAGGATTTCTACTCTCAGGCAGCGTGATTCGAGCGGGTAAAACTGAAATGAAGTTTCTGCCGATGGATGAAGTCTTTGAGATCACTCCCAGCAAAAAAACGAAGTTTTTGAATCTCATCGGTGGAAGCACGGCAATGCGAAAAATTTATACCATTGTCGAAAAGATTGCCCCCACGGACGTCTCCGTTTTGATTGAGGGCGAGTCAGGCACCGGGAAGGAGCTCGTCGCGGCCGCTCTCCATGAAAAGAGTAAGCGCAACAAACGTCCATTTGTTATTTTTGACTGTTCGGCGGTGGCAGAGAATTTGATTGAAAGCGAATTATTTGGACATGAGAAAGGTTCCTTTACGGGTGCTACCGGGATGCGCCAAGGGGCGTTCGAATTGGCCGATGGCGGCACGATTTTCCTAGATGAAATCGGAGAGCTCGGAAAAGAACTTCAGCCGAAGCTCCTTCGCGTGCTCGAAAGCCGAACTGTCAAACGCGTCGGAGGAGATCGGCATTTGAACGTGGATGTTCGCGTGGTGGCCGCAACGAATCGAAATCTAGAAGCGGAAGTAAAGAAAGGCGATTTCCGAGAAGATCTTTATTATCGGTTAAACGTCGCCCCTATTTATTTGCCCCCGGTGCGGAAACGTAAGGAGGATATTCCGATGCTCATGGATTCCTTCATTGAAGAGTTCAATAAGCAGCACCCGGACCGCGCCTGCGAAGGGATCGAACAAAGTGCGATGGAGCTTTTAATGGCCTACGACTGGCCTGGAAATGTTCGAGAACTGAAAAATACGACGAGTCGGATGTTGTCTTTCATGGAAGGACACAAAATTACCTTAGAGGAAATTCCCGAAAAAATTCGTCTTCCCATCGCCAAAGCGGAGTTAGATATCCGAGAAGACCTTGGATTTAAAGACGCCAAAGAACAATGGATATCCTCTTTTGAAAAACAATATCTCGCCGAATTGCTGAAACGAAATAACTACAATATCTCCGCGGCGGCGAAAGAAGCGGGAATCGACCGAAAGAGCGTTCAGAGACTCGTGCGAAAATACAATCTGAATGCTTCGGGTCGCATCGAAGATCTCGAAGATGAAGAGTGAGATCCGATAAAAGGAAGTTAGATCATTGTCCTTCGCGGGCAAGATTTTTGTTCCACTCGGGAATTTCGATCTCTAGATCCACACTGCCATCGGGCACACATTGGCAAGAAAGTCGCGACTGAACCGAATAACCTGGCGCCGTCTCCAACATATCTAACTCGAAATCTTCCGCTTCATTGCAAGATTTTTCCCCAGACTTCACCTTGATATGACAAGTGGCGCACGCGGACACACCTCCGCACGCATGATCAATTTCGATTCCATGATTAAGTGCGATATCCAAGATGCTTCCAGGCAATCCCGTCTCGCCGTAGGGAATTTTCGAAGGGTCGACTTCGATTACGATATTCATGGGCATGAAACGCACACGAAAGGGCTTCGAAGCCTTCTTCAATTCCGAATAGCGAATGTAGGGATTCGTTCCGCCCATAGGGTTTTCCTTTTACACGGAAATGCGTAGCGAGAGACAAAAATTGCTCATTTTGGAGCCATATTGCGCCATTAAAGCTCGTAAAATCAAGGAGTTAGCCTTTGGAACGGCATTTGCTTTTTCAAGGGCATGGTGGTGTTTAAGCGTTTTTTCTTTCCTAGTTTCTTCATCTCATTTGTTGCTCTCGCTCTGCCGTTTTCGACTCTATCCGTTCACGCAGGCATGAAACAGCAGCTTCAGGTTGAGGAAGAGAACGAAAGCGCCGCCGTCGAGGGAGGAATTGAAACGGTTCAACAACAAGGTGTCCAAAGCGGTCCCGCGCTCAATGGAACGGTCTGCACGAACCCCATCAATCTGGGTGTGCTTGATTTAGCTTCCATCCGAATTCCTCAACAATCCTTAACGGTCATGTTTTCGTCGGTTGCCAATTTTTCAAACCAGCTTTTTCTTCTAAATCTGAAGCCCGTCAATTCGCCTTCCGTGCAAGCGATGATGACAATCCCGATGGATGTAAGTGCTGGAACGAATGCCCTTGTCATCACCAATTGGCCTGCGACGTTCCGAGCTCCTCTAAAGAGCAAGGTCTATATTGCCACGCTGTCGAGTCAGGATTTGTGCTTCAATTTTCTATTGAATGTTCAAGTGGATGACGACGGTGCTCCCCCTATTGGAACGGATCCCACACAAAATGATGGCGCAAACACAGGCGGCATTCTCATTGGTAGTAGCGGCACCGGCGACAATGGAACGAGCGGATTTGGCGCCTCCGCGGGAGCGGGTGCAAGCGTCGGAAGTTGCGGAGCCATTCACTCTCGATCTTCCTCTGAAACAGAGCCATCCGGTTTCACATGGATGCTTGTGGGTCTTTTATTAGCTGTCGGATTTAGTCTCAATCGCTTGAGGAAGTTTGAACTAAGGGAAAGAGCGCGCAACTGAGTTGATAAATTTCCTCAGCATTTTCTGCTTCGCTATACGTAGAGTTCAATTCTTGAAAGAAAGCGAAGATTTTGCCCTTCACCTCTTCATAATGCTCGGGCCGAAACGCGATAGTGAGGCCCGTGATTAATCGCTGATCGGCTCGAACATGATCCATCGCGTGCACAGCCTTCTCGAACATTTGACGATGAAAGTTTCGCGAATGCATCCCCTGAAGCGTCACAGGCGTCTCTAAAGCTTTGTCCTTTCGCAGCCAATGTCCTTCCTTTTTCTCGATCAATTGGAGCTTCTTTAAGACCTCAATCGCATCTTTAAATTCCTCTGTGGTAATGCTTAGGGCCTTCGCCAAGACAGAGTCCGATCGCGTCGCCCAATTCGTTCCCAGAGCTTCTAGAATGGCTACCGCATGCCAATTTTTAAAGAATTCATACTCCGCCTCCGCACTCTGTCTGGCTCTACGAAATTGCTTAAACTTAAGGACGGCTTGGTAATACTTATCACG
>DDSI01000240.1 GCA_002343335.1 Bacteriovoracaceae bacterium UBA2394 | reverse complement strand
AGTCCGGGCGGTGTCTATGGGCAAGCCATGAGAGCGGGCTATTTTAAGTGATTTAAAATTCCCTGCAGATCAAAACAGACCTCCGAACGATTTTTAAAATCTTTCAGATTAAATTTCTTATTTTGAAATTCAGTTTCACCGGCAATCACAATCCACCGATGCCCTTTGTCTTCTGCAAATTTCAGCTGAGTTTTCAACTTCGCTTCTTCGGGATAGACGTCGATGGCACGGCCGGACTGACGAACTGATTTCGCCAAATCCAAAACCGCCATGCGCAATTTCTCATCCATCACGGGAAAGAAAATCGTCGATTCATCTCCCGACGCTGACGCTTTCTCCGTTTCTTCGAGCAAGAGCAGCAAACGATCAAATCCGATGCTAAATCCCACCGCCGGATAGGTCTGCTTCGAGAATCGTCCGATAAGTTGATCGTATCGTCCTCCGCCTCCGATGGAATAGCCCGCGGAAGCATGGCGAAGTTCATAGATAGTTCCTGTGTAGTAGCCCAATCCTCGCGCTAAGGAAGGATCAAAGACCACGCGTGAAATGGGAAGATTCATAAGCTCAAGCTCACCGATGAGTAGAGAAAGATGCGAGGCAGCCTCTTCTGCAAACGATTTTGCGTCTTTCAAAGTAAGCTCCCCGCTGAGGGCCTTCAGCGCCAAATCCAATTTGCCGGAAGAACTCACGAGAGTTTTTAATTCCGCTTCAAGTTCCTCAGCACTCACTTTGTCTTTTTTATCGAGTAGTATTGCAAAACTCGCAGCAGATTTATCCTTTAGCCCAGCCTGCTCCGCTAAACCGCTGAGGATTCTTCGATCATTCATTCGAAGTTCAAAATCCTTGGACCCCGCACCGGCCACACCATGAAGACCAGAGATAGCATGCGTGACGGCTTGAATGACTTCCATTTCGGCAGAACGATGTGAGCTTCCTATGATATCGACATCACACTGAGTGAATTCTCTAAAGCGCCCTTTTTGAGCGCGCTCCGCTCTCCACACCGGACCCATCTGAAAGACTTTCCAAGGAAAGGAAATTTCATTTCGAGCATTGGCTACGACTCTAGAAAGCGGCAAGGTCAAATCAAAGCGCATGCCAAAATCGGTGAGGTCATTTTCCTGCACATTGGGCTTTGTGAGTGACTCCTTGAGTTTTTCACCGCGCTTTAAGACTTTAAAAATGAGCTTTTCATTTTCTTCGCCGCCCCCGGTTCCAACCAAGATATTCAAATTTTCGAGAGCGGACGTTTCAATCGGCTGAAATCCAAAGGACTGATAGGTCTTTGCAATGAGAGACTTCAGTCGAAAGCGTCGCGCCGCTTCGACATTCAAGAAGTCTCTAAATCCGGACGGCGGTTGTGTGGAAATACTCGACACCGTCTAACGATGACATGAAAAGGGCCCAGAGTTCAACTCTAGGCCCCGATAGATTCGATTTTCGATTTGTAGATACCGTCTATCTTAAGAACAACATTTCGCGATACTTCGGCAGTGTCCAAAGATCATCGCTAATGATCCCTTCAGCCTCATCCGCATATTTACGGACTTCAACCATCGCGGGCAGAACCTTGTTCGCTAGCACCTTGGCCTTTTCTTTCTCATTGTGAATGCCTTGAGTGCGATCGTATTCGGTGGCGAGAGCCGCTTTGGCCTTCGAAATAGAATCGTAGATTCCCGTCAAAGACTTCAGGCGCTCGGAAGAAATCGCGCCTCCGGCGCTCTTTGCAGAGGCCACCGCGGTAGCAACCTTTGTCACTTCGCTTTCCACGGCCGGCAGCACATGCGTATCGATCATTTCGATCAACGTGGCCGCTTCCATGTCGAGCTGTTTGATGTAGCGCTCAAGGTTGATGTTGTAACGAGATTTAATTTCATCCGAGGTAAGAACATTCATCTTCACCAAGCAACTGGTCGCCTTTTCATTTTCGAGCACTTCGAGAGCTTCCGGAGTAGTCGTCAAATTGGGCAAGCCGCGTTTCTTTGCTTCGGCTTTCCATTCGTCGGAATAGTTGTTTCCTTCAAATCGAATAGCCTTAGTTTCCGTGATGACTTCCTTGATGAGCGCAAGCACGGCTTCGTCACGGCTTTTCGTGGTGGAAAGTTTCTTCTCCAGACGATCCGCCAATTGGCTGAAGGAATCTGCCACCGCCGTATTCAAGAATGACATCGGCACCGAACAATTCGCAGAGCCTCCTACCGCACGGAATTCAAATTTATTTCCCGTGAAGGCAAAGGGCGAAGTTCTATTTCGATCGGTGTTGTCCCGCGCGACCACAGGAATTTTAGAAACCCCGAGGCTCAAGATGGCCTCATCGGAAGCGTCTTCAATTTTAGTACCGCTTTCGATGCGATCCATAATTTTAGAAAGCATGTCGCCCAAGAAAACGGAGATAATCGCCGGAGGAGCTTCATTCGCACCTAAGCGATGATCATTTCCAGGTGATGCAATTCCTACGCGGAGCAGATCGGCATGCTCATAGACTCCCTTCATCACGGCGCAAAGAACGGCCAAGAATCGCAAATTCTGATGAGGCGTTTTTCCCGGCTCCAAAAGATTTTCGCCCTTTTGAGTCGCAATCGCCCAATTGTTATGTTTCCCGCTCCCATTGATGCCCGCGAAAGGCTTTTCGTGAAGCAAGCAAACCAGATCATGACGAAGCGCCACTCGGCAAAGCACATCCATTAAGAGAGAGTTGTGATCGGCTGCAAGATTGGCATCCTCGAAAATCGGCGCCACTTCATATTGGGCAGGAGCCACCTCATTGTGACGAGTTTTCACAGGCACTCCCAATTTGTAGAGCTCTTGCTCACATTCATTCATGAACGCCAGCACACGAGAGGGGATGGATCCAAAATAATGATCTTCAAATTGTTGACCGCGAGTAGAAGAGCGTCCGAGCAACGAACGTCCGGTCATGAGCAAGTCCGGTCGCGCCGCAAAAAATGCCCGATCAATTAAAAAGTATTCTTGTTCCGCGCCGAGCGTGGCTTGCACCGACGTGATATCCACATCACCGATAAGCTTTAAAAACCTAACGGCACTTTTAGAGAGCGCTTCCGAGGCTCGCAAAAGCGGAGTCTTGGTGTCGAGTGCGTGACCGTGATAACTCAAGAAGGCAGACGGAATACAAAGCGTCCGTCCGTTGACCGACTCCATAATAAATAGAGGCGACGTTGGATCCCACGCGGTGTATCCACGCGCTTCAAATGTAGAGCGCATCCCACCACTTGGAAATGAGCTCGCATCGGGCTCAGATTGAATGAGCGAAGAGCCGCTAAATTTTTCAATGGTGAGCGTTTGGCCGGTGTCTGACGTCTTGGTGTTGACGAAAGCATCATGTTTTTCAGCGGTAAGACCGGTCATGGGTTGAAACCAATGGCAGTAATGCGTGACGCCCTGAGCGAGTGACCAATCTTTAATGACATTTGCAATTTCATCCGCCGCCGCTTTAGAAAGCCGGGAACCTCGATGCACCATGTTCATTAAAAGTTCATAGGAATCTTTCGAGACTTTATCTTTTAACTGATCGAGACCGAACGTGTTGCAACCGAAGTACTCACTCACACGAAGGGTCTTGCCACTTTGATCCGTGGGACGAGTGATTTTTCTGATTTCTCTTGTGATGGAAGCGCGAACGGCCTCCTGACGCGTACTCATAACGGGTTCTCCTTTTTCTATCTTCAAGAAGCGCATCGTCGAAGAGCTCGCCGACTTTCCCGATTTCTTCGAATCGGTCTTCGGTTTGCGAATCGACTTAACCTTTTGAAAACGGTTCATTCATTGTTGGTTTCCGAACTCGTAGAAGCCACCTGGCCTCTCCGAATCCAAACACTTGGTACCCGACAACAATATAGAGATTATTCTACGCCTTACGCAAGTAAGGACCAGTTCGCAAAATTTGCACGGCGGTTATCCGCGGCTAACCGCTTCAGACGTTTTCACAAATTCGACCTCTGGGTAGCGCTCGATGGCTTTATTGAGCGCGTAATCCGAAGAACAGAGAATAGCCCAACGCTCTTCGGCGTCTTTGCTGAGCAGCGTGTCATAAGATTTGGCGAGCTGATCGAGCACCCCTTGAAATTTCACTCGATGCTCCGCCTTCGGCAAAACCCAACGGGCAATTTTGTAGGCACAGGTTTCAAACTTGGCACCTGCGCCATACTCATTTTCTAAGCGAAATTGGATGACATCGAACTGAAGATTTCCAACCACGCCAACGACAATGTCATTTGAGTTTTGCGGAAAGAAAACCTGAGAAGCTCCCTCTTCACACAACTGCTGCAATCCGCGACGAAGTTGCTTGGATTTAAGTGGGCTCGTTAAAATCACTTTTCTAAAAAGCTCTGGGGCAAAATTTGGAATCCCTAAAAAGTGGAGCTCTTCCTTCGTAGTCAGCGTGTCTCCGATTTTAAATTCGCCCGTGTCGTACAGTCCGATGATGTCTCCCGCCAGGGCTCGATCCACTTGAGTACGCTGAGACGCCATGAATTGAAAGGTCGAGCCCATCCGCAATTTCTTTTGCTGCCGAACGTGATAGGCCTCCATGCCTTTTTCAAATGAGCCCGAGCAAATTCTCAAAAAGGCAATGCGATCTCGATGACGTGCATCCAAATTGGCCTGAATCTTGAAGACGAAGCCGGAAAATTCTTTCTCCTCCGGACGAACGAGTCGCTCCAAAGCCTCTCGAGCCAGCGGCGCAGGGGCGTCCGAGCAAAATTTCTCTAACAGCATTTGAACACCAAAATTATTGATGGCACTTCCAAAAAACACGGGAGTAATCTCACCGTTTAGAAATTTCTGACGGTCAAATGCTTCGTAAGCGCCTTGGACAAGCTCCAACTGTTCGGTAAATTCTTCCAGATGATCGGGCTCGAGCCATTCCTTCCAGCGGGGATCCTTAGCGCCGCCCTGAATGGGAATCTCCTCCGGACGCTCCACACCGATCTCAAATCGGGCAAATGCTTCCTTATATAAATGATAGACTCCTCGAAAAGCCTTTCCCGATCGCAGCGGCCAAGTGATGGGCACGGTTTTAATTTTCAAAACGGATTCAATCTCATCCAAAAGATCGATGGGATTCTTGCATTCCCGATCCAGCTTATTGATGAAGGTCACGACTGGAAGTTTCCGCTGTGAGCAGATCTCCATCAATTTTTTGGTACGATCTTCGATCCCCTTTGCTCCGTCGATCACCATGAGCGCAGAATCCACTGCGGTGATCACCCGGTAAGTATCCTCGCTAAAATCTTTGTGACCGGGAGTGTCGAGGAGATTCAACCGGCAGTTCGCATAATCGAATTGTAAGACAGAAGAGGTTACGGAGATTCCCCGCTCCTTTTCGATTTCCATCCAGTCACTCGTTGCATAGCGCGCAGCCTTCCGCGCTTTCACCGTTCCTGCAATTTGGATAGCGCCGCCGAAAAGCAATAACTTTTCTGTAAGCGTCGTCTTCCCGGCGTCAGGGTGGGAAATGATGCAAAAGGTTCTGCGATTTTCAAAGCTTTCCGCCACGGAGATGTCCGTTTACCATAGCTGAGCATGCGTCTCCTCTGTTTTTTCTCCACTTTTTTGTATCTGTTCTTAATTCAATCGTCGACCGCGAGCGCGGCCGCGGGACTCAATCAATGGATTGAAGGGCGAGCCAAGGTCTCTTCCGTTCGAGTCGTCTCGGAATGGGATCGTATTGCGACCAACACTGCCGAGATTCGATTTGGGTTGGAATTCAAAATGAAGCCGGGATGGCATACCTATTGGAAGAATCCGGGCACCGTGGGCAACCCGCCAAAAATGAAATGGCAGCTGCCTGACGGTTGGCAATCCTCCGACATTGTCTTTCCCGCTCCCACGCGCATCCCCTATGCCCCAACGAAGGACTCGTCCATTAAATCGGAATCTTTTGGGTATGAGCGAAATGTGATGTACCCCACGTCTCTCACGCGGACAGATCGACCCTGGCC
>DDSI01000232.1 GCA_002343335.1 Bacteriovoracaceae bacterium UBA2394 | reverse complement strand
GCTATAGAAGGGATGGCGCGTGCCAATCACTGGCCGACAGAATTGCGAGAGCTTACGCAGCAGGCGTGGGTCGCTGCTGCACTCCATCGAAAGACGGAAATCTTAAGAGAATTTAGTAAAGAAAATCGAAATCCTCCGTCCTGGCGGCGACGAGCTTGGCGATGGGCCACCTCCACCATTCCGGAGTTCAATTTGCAGATGACACAGCTCAGTTTCTTTATGGATACGGGAAGTAATTTCACGAGGGGCGCTTCCGAGAAGTTTTATGGAGCGATCGATGAATTTTTAAGGGAGGCGAGGGATGCCTCCCGATATCTGCCTCAGGCAGAAGTCGCCCGGGAATGGAATTCATTTTTTAAAGCGTACGGCAAGTTCTTGGCAGGTGAGGCGAAAAGGCATGTGCTTACGCGAGGGTGGCTGATCCGTCGGATTGCGGAGGTTCTGGATTTAGCCAATCATCATTTGGCGCAGAATCGAAATTTCCCGCAGACCGCAATGCATGAGGCGCAGCGATGGGTGGGATCATTTTTGATGGAATTCGGCCCATCCCTCACCAGTGAAGAAATTCATGAGGCCAATATTCTAGCGGGCCTTACGACCATTAAATCTAATCCTCAAATCAGACCTCGGGCAAAAACGAAAATCGATGGCGGTGTATTTTCCCAGTCCCCAAAAGAAATAACGGCCGATCCGACAGACGATTTAATAGACAATGAACACGGCATGCTTTCCAAGGCAGAATTGGAACAAGTGAAGGATGAGATTTCGAGATCGCAGGAAGGCGAAGAGTGGAAGAACGGAATGGAAGTCACGCCCTCCTTCGAAGTTGAAAATAGAGAAAATGGCTCAAAGATCACCGGCACCTATTGGGACCGGAACGAAGTCGTGTTTCATAGAGGATCGGGAGATGGCACGGGAACATTTTCCATTCCCCAAGATTGGGAATCTCAATTGGGCGTTCCACGGGGTCAAAAGATCGATGGAAATTTAATCGAGGTGCTTTTAAAGCTTGAGGGTCAAGATGTTCGATGGATNNCGTTGAAACCATCAGAATTTATAAGGGTTGGAATTCAATCCGTGCGGGGGAATTTAGGGCCATTGTCGCGGAAGACTTTGCCGATATGAGATCAGTGCTCTGTCGACGCATCGTCTCCGGTTTCCAGTGAAACATTACGTCAACAACGTTTGATGACGCCGAGCGCTGAGTCTTCGGTTTTTGATCTTGTGCAACCGATTTCGACTCACGTAACCTGTCATTCTCACTACTTATGAAAGGAATCCTCGGATTTATGAAGCGAATCTCCCAAGTCAAAATTTTATTTCTTAGCTTAGTTGGCATCACTTTCTTGAGCGGCTGTCAAAAAATCGCAGACAAGATGATCGATAATTATTTTGAGCGAAAAGGCACAGAAGTCGTCGAGAAAACGATCGATGAAATTGTGAAGAAGAAGCGAGAAGAAGCTCGCAAGCAGGCTGAGCCAACTTTGCAGGAGCGCTTGAAGAATAAGGTGAATGTTTCCATCGAAGGTGCACCCTTCAAAGGTCCGGCAGATGCTCCCATTACGATTGTGGAATTTTCGGATTTCCAATGCCCTTATTGCAAACGCGTTTTGCCGAGCGTGGAGGAAGTGATTAAAGCCTATCCTGGCAAAATTAAATTAGCCTTCCGACACAATCCTTTGCCTTTTCATCAACAAGCGAAACCCGCTGCTAAAGCTGCGATGGCTGCCCACAAGCAGGGCAAGTTTTGGGAAATGCATGACAAGCTTTTTGAAAATCAAACGGCTCTGAAGGATGAGAATTATAAGAAGTGGGCCAAGGAATTGAAGCTCGATATGAAGAAGTTTGAGAAGGACTTCAAGGACGCGGCCTCAGATAAAGTGATTGATGAAGATATGACATTCGCTCAGTCCAATGGAGCCGGCGGCACTCCAAGCTTCTTTATCAATGGTGTATTGCTCGTAGGAGCACAACCCACAGAACGCTTTAAGGAAGTCATTGATGCTCTCCTTGCGGACGGTGGGGCCGCCAAGTAGTTCGGATCTGTTACCTTGAATATGAATTTAAAAGGCCCCGACTTTTTTTTAAGGATCGGGGCTTTTTTTCTATTTGCACTTCTCTTGCTCGGCAGCCCTGGGAGCCTTCTGGCTCGACCTAAAGTTGGTCTTGCTCTCAGCGGGGGCGGGGCTCGAGGGCTCTCCCATATTGGCGTATTGAGAACTCTGGAGCAAAATCGAATTCCGGTGGATTACATCGCTGGGACGTCCATCGGCTCCTTCATCGGCGGGCTCTATGCCGCTGGCTACACAGTCGATGAAATCGAAAAAATCTTTTTGGATCGCCCTTGGGAAGAAATCCTGTTTACGGCAGAGGTGGACCGGCAGGATTTTCCTTTTCGGCGAAAGATTCACCATGATCGTTACGTTTTTGATTTCGAGTTGGGCTTGAGAGATTTTCAAACCTATTTGCCCCCAGGGTTAGTTCGCGCGCACAAGCTCAGTCAGGAGCTGAAGAGTTTATTCTTTCGCGTGAGCGATCTTCGGGATTTCATTCAGCTACCCATTCCTTTTAAAGCTGTAGCGACCGATCTTGTGACATCGGAGCGAGTGGTTTTGAAGGACGGGAATTTAGCCGATAGCATTCGAGCAAGTTGTGGGTTTCCTGGAATGCTTCCGCCTGTAGAAGTGAACGGGCGCCTTCTCATCGATGGCGGGGCCGTGGATAATTTACCCATTGATCTCGTAAGATCGATGGGAGCGGATGTCGTCATCGCCGTGGATGTTGCGATGCCGCTCTATCAACGGGACGGTCTCAATTCATTTGTGGATGTAACCGATCAAGTCATCAATATGATGGTGCGAAAGACCGCGAGCTCTCAGCTGACGAAGCCCGAAGTTCTACTCATCCCGGAACTCCAAAATGGCGATGCCACATTTGCATTTACGTCGATGGAACAGATCATGAAGATGGGTGAAGTCACCGCGCAAAAAGAATTGCCCAAAATGAAACGCTTTCAGCTTTCTGAATCGGCCTTTCAGAAGCATGTAAAGAGTCGACATGAACGACTTCATCCTCTTGAGAGTGTAAAAATTGATGACATTAAAGTAACGCCTACTCGCTTTGTGGACGCTCGCCTCATTGAACGGCAAGTACGCATTAAGAAAGGTCGATCCTACACCGCAAGCGATCTCAAACATGCGATGAATTCTATTTACGGCGAAGGTGATTATGAATTGGTCGACTATGATCTCCAGCCCAATAAGGTTACGGGACAAAATACGATAGAGTTGAGACCGAGAGAGAAAAACTGGGGCCCGAACTACATACGTTTTGGTCTTTTATGGGACGGCGAGATCAAAGGGCGGCAAGATTTTAACGCGCTATTTAATTTCAGCATGAGCCAAGTCAATTCTCTCGGGGCGGAATGGAGAAATGACGTCATTTTGGGGACCACGCTGGAACTCAATTCTGAATGGTATCAACCTTTGGATCGCTCGGGAGTTGTTTTTGTAGCGCCACAATTTCAGGTGTCGCGAACGGATCGAGATTCCTATCTCGCAAAGGCTCGGGTTTCGGAGTATGAAGTCGACACCATCGCCGGGCAGCTCGATTTCGGACTTCATCTTTATAATTATGCTGAGCTTCGGATGGGAATCCGGAAGGGAATTGTTTTTTCTGATCTGCAACTAGGAGCGCTTACGATGCCTACGTTTGATGTGAATACGGGCGCATGGGTGGCTCAAGTCCGCGTAGACCAATTGGATCATTTGTATTTTCCGCGAAAGGGCTATTACTTGGAAGGAAATGTCTATGCGTCGCAACGTCAACTCGGAGCGGATCTGACTTATCGAAAGATTTACGCGCAAGCTCATGGCTTTTTGCCTTTGGGAAATTCTTGGGCGCTGTTTTTAAGCTCGTATGCGGGAGGAAAATTGGGAAAGGACCTGCCCTTCTACGACGAGTTTCAATTGGGAGGCTTTCGAAAATTCTCCGGATTTCGAGAGAGTGAGTTGCAGGGGCAATATGTGGGAACGGCTCGCAGCGGTTTCATGTATAAGATCCCCATGAAACCGAACTTCCTTTGGAATTTTGTGACTGTGGGAGCTTGGGGGGAAGCCGGCAATGTCTGGGCCTCCAGAGATGCGATCTCCATTCACGATTTGAGGTATTCAGGAACAGGCGCTGTGGGTTTCGATACGAAGTTAGGCGCGGTATTTCTGGGGTATGGACAGTCAGGAAAAGAATTTCGACAATTTTATGTATCCGTGGGACGAAGTTTTGGTATTCACCGCCCGAGGTTTTTATGAGAAAGCATGCGCATTTTGACAATCATGAAATTTTTATTGCGTCCGCGGCGATTGCGGCTCACGCGAGTTTTGATTCTGAAGGCGGCTTTCGTCAAAAGGATCTAAAGTTCTTAACGGATATGTTCTCCAATTGGGTGGATGTGACCTTAGAGAACCAAGTGCTGACCATTCATAACACTCAGGTGATGCGTTATTTGAACGATCTGGTGAAGGGCGGGTTTGCCGTGAGGACGAAAGGAGCGGGCGCTCAACCTCGCTATAAACTGACGCGCACTGGATTGATGGGTTTAGTGCAACGCCTTGTGAAGCGACCCCCGCGATTCCCCCTCGAGCACTTTTATTTTGTCTATCATATCGTTGAAACGTACCGAGGTCCCATCGAGCGCTTGATCGTAGATGGTGGCATGAAGTTGACTCCCTCTCAAAAAATCGAACTTAATGCATTATTCGATATTCGACATTCTTTGGAAGAGCACTTGGCGTTTGTGAGCGTGGAACTGAAGAAAATTAAACAGCGCATTCAAGATTCTGAAGCCGTCACAAAAATTGTGAACGATGCTCGTCGCTCCGGTAAGACGACCGAGGATCTCGTGAAGACCATCGAAGAAAAATTCCCCTATGATCTGAATTCTCAGAAACCTCTTTCCGTTTTCTATAAAGAAATTCCTGCGTTCATGCGGGACTGGATTTTAGATGTCGCTCTTCCAAAGCGCTGCGAGCAAATTTGGCGACCCATTGCGGATACGATGGAAAAGCACCATGAAGTTTTAAAATCGATGAAAGCCCAGTTGACGGCCTCTAAGCAGCCGACGGCGGAAGCGAGTTAGTTCCGAATCCAATTTCCGTCTGAAGGTTTGAAATGTAGAGATTCAGGGCCTGTCAGCCTCCTTCGATTTAGAGAAGCGATGCGGGGTGGATTTGGGCGTAAATGGGCCAATCTATGCTATTTTCTGCCTAAAATTCCAAGGACGAGTTGCATGTTTAGATTGGCTTGCCCAAGCGACGCCACTTGAGCCTGTTGTAAAATTTGAACTCGGGTCAGTTCCGAAACTTCGGCTGCCACATC
>DDSI01000049.1 GCA_002343335.1 Bacteriovoracaceae bacterium UBA2394 | reverse complement strand
GCGTGTTTCTTGTGAATGGCGTAGGGACGATTGATTCAGACTATCGTGGGGAAATCAAAATCATTCTCTCCACTTGCTCGAGCACTCCGATTGTTTTGAAAGCCGGAGATCGAATTGCTCAAGGCGTCGTTCAGAAAGTGGAGCGAGCTTTACTATTGGAAGCCGACTCTCTTTCGAACACCATTCGCGGCGATGGAGGATTTGGCAGCACGGGTTTGCGCGCGCAATAAACTAGGGATTCCGGGAGGGCCGATAACTATCTTCTACCGGAGACTGGCGTCTGGCAGGAATTTGTCGTCGTAACAAAATCCAATCGGGCGAAATCGCGTCCGGCCTTTCAAATTTAGAATAATCTAAATAGAGAGTTTGCTTTACAATCGGGCGTTCAACGCCACCGCGCAATTCACCTTGAAGAACAAATTCAATTCGAATGGCTGTGCGTTTCCAGGAGCTTTCCTCTCCCTTAAAAAGAGTGAAAGTCGTCTCAATCGCGCGATCGTGGGAGACGTAGTCTGGAATGGATGTCTGGTATTGTCTCCACATCGTTTCTGTAAATTCTTTGAGTGCGATCGTGCGCAGCTCCTGAATCTTTCCGAGAAATCTTTCTCTTTGATTTTTCAAAGAAGGAATTTTGGAGACAACCTCGTCCACGAGAACTTCTAATTTTTCTCCATTTCGATTCCAAATTTGGGCACCGTTAAATTCAGAATAAAATCCACCCGCCTGAGTGTCGAATGAAGCAAGAGTAGGTGTCGATTTCGATTCGGGTGGTGATGTGATCGCCCGGGGCGTCGGCTGCGGTATTGGCAAAGCGACCGCTGCCGAGGTCGTAAACCCAGTCCGAATCAAAGGGCTACACGTACCGTCACCCATCCCGTAACGAATTCCAGCCATTACTTTGGAGCTCCAAGTGCAGTTCCAAAGAACGAGCGTCCACATGATGAATCTACCCAAATCCATAAAGGAACGCCGTTATAGCACAAAAATATAAAAATAGTACGTTACGGGTGAATCAGGCGAACTCTGCAGGAATTTCATAGCGTCTCTCCTAATTCATGAATAATGCATTCTGAAACTGGCACAGCGCTTGCTCCTAAGAGAGAGGTGCGTTCCGGTGGTTGGTTTATAGTTTTATGTCTTTTCTTTGGCCCGGCGAGCGAGTCTTTTGCTCAAAGCTTTTGCAGTCCTGAACGTCCAGAACTCAAGAGCGCCAATCAAATTCTTCCTAAGCTCCACAATGAACGGCATTCGCCCGCGCGCCGTTCAACTTCCAAATTGAAATCCAAAAAGAAGAAACGATCGAAAGCTAGGATTAAGATCAAGTTTCCCAAACTATTCAAACGACCCCGGAAGGATCGAGTGGGTACCTTTGCCATGGTCGGTGGAACTGCTGATACTTCGGCACCACCCTCGACCGTCACTTTCGCCAGTGCGAATTTGTACAATCGGGGAGTAAAGCCAAACATGAATCGCTATAGCGTTACCTTTCATCAAGAGGTCTCCCTCCCGGCCCATTCTGAAAATTCCGTCGCCCTATTTGCTCGTGCGAATCATCGCCATGCCGTCATGGCGAAACGTCGAAGTGGAGTTGGCCCGTTTGGGGCTAACGAGGGTTTGGGAATTACTCTCGATCCTGAGGTCTATGAGGGCGTGAAGGACTACGGCGTTTATCACTACAAGCGCAATGGGTTTCTCGACGCGCAAAGAAGCGTACTGTGGACTTTGGCGCGTCGACGTGACGGAACGACGGACCTATTGTTTTCGGTTCACATGGCCTTTCGGAAAAAACAACATATCGGTGCGCGCTATCGGCAGGCCAAAGAAACAATGACATTGGCCGATTCTCTTACAAGGTCCCTGCGCCCCGATCGAGTCATCATTGGGGGAGATTTCAATGTGAATTTTCTAAGTCCTGAGCGCGATGAAAGGACAGTAGACTATCTTTTAAATTACAAGTTGAGGCAGCGCACCCCCATTCCTTTGACTGATAAAACGGCCACGATGGACAGTGGCAGAAAACTGGATGAAATTCTTCTTTGGGACCTGCGGGCACCCGAACATGTTGCTCAAACGCAATATACTAGACGTGGATCGGAATACAGCTCGGCCTCAGACCATCGCATTGTAAGTGGAGCGACGGAAGAGCGTGACGTGCTCATATTTACTGGGCCGTAGCTTACGAGACCCCAACGCCTAGCTATGCTACTTCGTCCAGACTCTAAAGTTTTTGAAGTACACATGAGTTGGACCTTTGCTAAAAGTTTGAGCGTTGGGTTGCTCTTCCCAATTTGGGAAGTCCGCCGCGTCGATATCGTTTTGAAGGGCAATGTAGAGCTTACCCACGGCGGCGGTTCCCGTGACGGTTTTCTTTAAAACACCATTCACATACCATCGGACCGTGGAGGTCGATCCC
This sequence comes from Bacteriovoracaceae bacterium UBA2394, assembly GCA_002343335.1. Lineage (GTDB taxonomy): Bacteria > Bdellovibrionota > UBA2394 > UBA2394 > UBA2394 > UBA2394. The sequence continues at coordinate 597 of DDSI01000049.1, read as the reverse complement.
GTGTGAATACGTTCAATGCCAAGGGTATGAAACTTGCCATCAGAATAGTCAACGCTGGTGTCCAGAGTCTGCGATTGACCGCCGCCCTTATGATGGATCGTCATGTACATTTGAGTATGACGACCATTTTTTGTAAGACCTTCGAAATCGATTTCAGGATTGTTGAGGCCGTCACCCGTCATCATCCAAAACGCGGACCAAATACCAGCCACGGCGTCCACTTTCATATCAACCTGGACGAGCCCGTCTTTTTCAAATGCATACAGTCGTCCATTTGTATCCCAAAGACCGTGTGTATTCACTTGCGCGAGCGCGTAATTGGAATGACGACTGAGATCACAGCCTGAAAAATATCCGGTAGGGCATTGTTTTGGATAAGCGATCAGATCGAGCATGCCGTCACGCACGGAAACATTTTGCGAGATATATTCCGTGTTTGTGGCGGGGAACCAAAAATAATGCGGCTCCCACAGGGACGAGTTGAGTTTTGTGCCCGTAAAGTCGTCGCATTTTTCTAAGACGGGGTACGTTCCAGCAGTTACCCCTTTTGGTTCACCTGCATTCGCGCAAGTTGAATTGCTGGGGGGAGGAAGGGGC
>DDSI01000184.1 GCA_002343335.1 Bacteriovoracaceae bacterium UBA2394 | reverse complement strand
GTTCAATGCCGATGGCTCCGAAGGCAAAATGTGTGGCAATGGGATTCGCTGCGTCGCCAAGCTGGCTTACGAAAAGTTTGGACCTAAAGAGTCTTATAAAATTGCCACGCTTTCAGGCACGCGCGAATGTTTTGTCACGGATGCCACCAAGCCAGATGTTTTCCGTGTGATGGTTAATATGGGCCGCCCGTCATTTTTGCCGGCGAACATTCCCGTCGATTTTGACGATGTCATGGTGATGGATGAGGAGTTTGAAGTGGCGGATCGCACCTTTCGAATTTCTTGCGTGAGTATGGGCAATCCCCACTGCGTGATTCCGGTGGAAAATCTAGAGGCCTTCGACGTCCAAAAATACGGACCGCTCATTGAAAGACACACTGCGTTCCCCGAGGGCGTAAATGTGGAATTCATCGAAGTGAAGGGGAATAAAGTTTTTCAACGCACTTGGGAAAGAGGAAGCGGCGAAACTCTGGCCTGTGGCACAGGAGCCTGTGCAGTCGGGGTGTGCATGATTTTAGGGCGACAAATCAAGAGCCCGGTCGAAGTGCACCTTCGAGGGGGAGTGCTCAAGATCGAATGGGATGGTCTTCGGGAAGTTTGGATGACAGGCGATGCCGTCACCGAAAAAACTGGAACTTTCGAGGTTTAGCCGATCAGTCCTTATCGAGCGTTTCAGCGGTGGTGAAATCGAAGTCCTTTTCTTCCGCCAATTGTTTCAAATAGGTCTCGCGCTCTTCGCGAGTCAAAAAGCCGTGAATGACCTTTTTGTCCAGCAAGCGCGAATCGAACTTCATTTCGGTGTTTTGTAGAAAAAACTCTTTCAAATCCAGTCCTTTAGCCATCCCTTGTGATTGCCTCTGATTGGTCGAAGAGTCAATAATAGCTCATGGGAAAAGTCTCTGAAGAAAGGTCCGCCGACTCCTTTTGTCGCGCTTTGTTTAACGGTCACCTCTTGGAAGAACGCATGCTTCCGTATCCTGAAGCGAAATCAGGTCCTTGGGATGACGTTGTAGCGGCGCTTGTACGATTCAAAGAGGACGTCAATTCCAAAAAAATCGACGAAGACGCCAAACTACCGCCTGAGTTGCTCGAACAGATGAAAGCCATGGGCCTCTTTGGCATGATCATTCCGGAAGAATATGGCGGCTTCGGGCTGTCTGCGACCGGATATGCCAAGGCCATGGAGAGTCTTGTGCAGGTTGATTCCTCGGTGGCGATCACGGCAGGAGCGCATCAGTCCATTGGGATTAAAGGTCTCCTCATTTTCGGAACTCCGGAACAAAAGAAAAAGTATCTGCCAAAACTCGCGAGCGGGGAGATGGTGGCATCCTTTGCGCTTACGGAGCCTACGAGTGGAAGTGATGCTCAAAGTATCAAAACCAAGGCGGTACTTTCGTCCGATAAAAAGCACTACATCATCAATGGCGGAAAACTTTGGATTACGAATGGCGGCTTCGCAGAGTTTTTCACCGTGTTCGCCAAAGTGGACGTCACTCAAGACGGCGAGACGAAGGAAAAAGTGACGGCGTTCATCGTGGAGCGATCGATGGGCGTGAAGAACCTGGCCGAAGAACATAAGCTTGGCATCAAGGGGAGCTCGACCGTGCAGCTCGTCTTAGAAGACGTCAAAGTTCCCGTCGAAAATGTGCTGGGAGAGGTGGGTAAGGGCTTCAAGGTCGCGATGACGATTTTGAATTCAGGTCGTCTCGGTTTAGCCTCGGGTTGCATCGGGGCTTCACGCGCGATGATGAAGGAGGCCGTTGGCTATGCGTCTGAGCGAAAGCAATTCAATTTACGTCTCGTCGATTTCAAAATGATTAAGGAATACATCACGCAGATGGAGGTTTCGACCTTTGTGCTCGAGTCGATGGTGTATTTGACCACGCATTGGATCGATCAGGGTGTGCATGATTACTCGATGGAGTCCGCGATCTGCAAAGTGTTCGGGTCCGAGACTTGCTGGGACAATGTGAATCGAGCTCTCCAAATCGCAGGCGGGAACGGTTACATGAAGGATTATCCATATGAGCGCGCGCTTCGGGATGCGCGGATCAATCTGATTTTTGAAGGGACGAATGAAATTTTGCGTCTATTCATCGGCCTCACCGGTTTGCAGTCCGTGGCAACAGAGCTCAAAGAAACCCAGTCCGCCGTGAATAGCTTATTTAATGAACCGGCGAAGGGATTCGGGGCCTTTTATGGCTACGCCACGAAACGCCTTCGACAAAAGTTCTCGCCTGAGATGGCGAAGGGAATTCATCCCTCTTTTGAGGCTCAGACCAAGCAACTTGGCCGCTCCATCGCGGAGCTCTCCGAAGCCGCAGAGGCGGTGGTGAAAAAACACCGAAAAGATGTGGTTCATGAACAGCATGATCTGAAGCGCATTGCGGATATTTCCATCGATATTTACGGAATGTGCGCCGTGCTTTCGCGGGTGACGACCGAGATCAAAAGCAGCGGGGAAGAGGCTGCGACACATTCCCGGCATATTGCCTCGATTTTTTGCTCCCAGGCTCGCCGCAGAATTCGGGCAAATCTCCGGGCTTTGGAAGTGAATAAGGACAAGATTGCGGATCAGGTTGCGGATCGCGTGGTTCAGCGCTTGACCCAATAGGGCATTTAAAGCAATTTCACGGGATGCCATCACCAACAGGGGTCACCAAACTCGTCCGAAAAAAGAAGCGAACCGCTCAAGGTAAGCGCCGCAAACGCGCTGAGCGAAAGAAAGCGACGGTCAATTATTTCAAGGCTTTCGCGGTTCCTCCTGCCGCCTGAACTAAACGGCTTTGGTCAGTGCTTCCAATTCTCTAAATGTTTAGTATGGCCCGATGAAATCGGGAAAGAATTTCGTCGTAGTCTCCAATCGGCTGCCGATCGAGGTTGTTCGAAAAAAATCCTCAGAATTCGAGATTCGTCCTGGTTCGGGAGGCTTAGCCTCTGCTCTTTCCGGTGTCCAGGAGACTACACCGTTTCGGTGGATGGGGTCAGTTCCTGGAATTCGAGAAAAGGATCAAGAGAAGGTCTCTCGATCCGTCTCTGAAGCCGGAGACTATCACTCTTTATTCCTCCCGGATGACATTTACCGAAAATATTACGATGGCTTTTCGAACCAATGCTTGTGGCCGCTTTTTCATTATATGCCTGGCAAATTTGAATTCTCTTCAGAGCATTGGGCGGCCTATCGAGAGGTGAATGAACGATTTGCGGCTGAGCTCGCAAAGACGCTTGAGACGGGTGCTCGAGTTTGGATTCACGACTATCATTTGATGCTCCTGCCGAGGATGCTGAGAAATCTTCGCCCGGATTTAAAGATCGCCTTCTTTCTTCATATACCTTTCCCCAGTTCCGAAATCTTTAGACTCTTGCCTGTGCGACAGGAAATTTTGGAAGGGCTTCTCGGCTCCGATCTTGTGGGATTTCACACGTACGACTACTCCCGACATTTTGTGACGTCATGTCGTCGAATCTTAGGCGCGGATTCTCACTATGATCTTGTGACTTCGGGTGATCGAACAGCGCGAGTGGGCGCATATCCCATTGGGATCAATCCTGAGCAATTTCTACGGAGTTTGAAGTCAGAGGATTATCAGAATTACGTTGAGAACTTGAAAAGCACCTACGCGGGCAAAAAAATCCTCTTAGGAGTGGATCGTCTCGACTACACGAAGGGCATTCCTGAAAAATTGCGAGCATTGGCGAGGCTCTTAGAACTCCATCCCGAATTGAAAGATCAATTGGTCTTTGTGCAAATCGGCATTCCATCTCGCGACCGCGTGGAGGACTACGTCAAACTGAAGCGCGAAGTGGATCGGCTTGTCGGAGAGATTAATGGAAAATTTGGAAGCGTCGCGCATCAACCGATACACTATGTGACTC